>DDBV01000015.1:36783-79641 GCA_002335145.1 Patescibacteria group bacterium UBA2023 | reverse complement strand
GTGGTTTTACGGAGGAAGTATAAATAATCCATATTGGAATGGATTATAATTCTTTTTTGTACTTGTCAAATACAAATCTGTCACTACTTTCGGTACTCGCAGGTTCCCTTGCCCGTGCTCTGGTCATCGCAGGCTTTTTCGGATACCGGCACGGCCTTGCCGATTGCATTCGCGAGGTTCACGAGCGTGGCGTGCATTTTTACGAGCTCGGTTACATTTGTTTGCGTCGTCTCTTTCGCTTCACCGATGAGTGCCTCGAGCGTCTTGTACTGCGTAGCGACATCCGTATCGAATGCCCGTGCCTCGGTGATTTTCCGTACGAGCGGAGGGACTTCTTCAGTGTGCTCGGCGTTCTTGATTGCCTGCTCGACCGGGAGATACTGCGGAGCGATGGACTCCATGGTCGAGACGATCTTCTGTCCGATCGAGCGTAGCTGCGCTCCCACGCCGAGTGCTTCGGGGGGGTTGTCGTATTTTGCCGATTGCTCGGCTGCGAGGTCTGCCCCCATGGAGAATCCGGTATCACCTTCACCCCCCATGCCGAATGAGAGCTTGAGCGCATTGCTTCCCTTTGGCGCGCTCGCATTGTTGAGCATATCCCATGCCTCTTCCCAGTCTGCTATCGCCTCACCGATTTTTCCACCGAGACTGCCGATCCGATCCATTGCGGCACTAATGTTCTTGAAGAAATCTCCGCTCACTCGGCAATCATTTGCCGCTTTCTGAGCGTAGTTGGCACGTACCGCTGCACGAAAAGCCGTATCATCTCCCGTGAGAATAAATGACTTCTCAAAGTCTCCGGAGGATTCGTTTTTTATCGCCACAGCTCGGAAGAAGTTTACCGTGCGGACATGGTTGTTCGTAATGAGATTGAGAGCATCCGAGAGGGTGGTGCCGCTCGGAATCCCCGGAACTTTTCCCTCGGGCAGAACGACACTCGCGGCACATGCGGCCGCGATGGCTTTTTGGGCATCGTTGATGGACTTCTGCTGCTTCTTGAGGAGGCGGTTGTCGCGTTCCGTCCCCTTTGGAATTTCATCGTCGAGAATCATCGACAGGTAGAACTGCGCGGAGTTCGAGAAATTCGAGAAGGCGATATCTTCATTTACGCTCGCGAGTACGTCCTGCGAAAGCTGCTCGGCCGCTCCGACCGCGCGATCTTTGAGATTGCGTGCATCGTTCTCAATGCCCGCTCCATCGCGATTCGGATTCGTACATCACGGATTGGCTTTCGCCGTAGCTCGTATTTCTCGTAGGGCATCCGCGAGGTTCTTTACGTAGGTGGAGATTTCTTTCGGTGTCCGTTGGTCCGTGGTGCATGATCCTCCATCCGATCCTTCCGCGGCATATGAGTAATCCGCCGCGGCGAATGTCGTTGCAGCAGTGAGAATAATGATGAGTGTGCTAGCGTTTCTTCGGTATTTCATTGATTCCTTTGATTACACCGATCGTATCACCGATATTGCCGGCGAGTGTCTGAATGAGCGTGGAGAGCTCGTTGAGATTCTTTGCAAATCACTCGAAATATTCGTCCTGCATCTGGGCAGCCTTTACATCCGGATACATTTCTTCAGCGGAGCCACTTGGTTGACATGAGGTTCGATCAGCCTTGCTCGCTGCACGCTCTGTGCCGAGCCCGCCCATAAATGAGATCTGCTGATCCACGCATGGATTTGTCAGTTCGTTCTGTCGTTCATAGTCCATGCCGTAGGCCTCGAACGTGCGTGCGAGGATCTCCTTGATCTCGTTTTCGTCCTTCTTGTTTTTGTCTTCAGGGGTTTCTGTCCCGCTTTTTCCGAGATTGAGTATGGGGGGTGGCTTCTTGGTAATGACCGTCCCGACATGGGCCATATCGGGCAGATTGATGTCTTTGAGCGAGAGCTCGAAGAAATTATTGGTCATGCGAGCTTGGGCGAAGCTTGAGACTGCGTATTTATCGAAGATTTTGAGATTCTGATCGAGGATATCTTCGATAGAGTTTCCTGCGCCATTTCCCCCCCCGAATCCCACGGATGTCGTGTATTTGATAAACTCTATCTCGATGCAGATGATCTGATCAGGCTTACAACTGTATGAATCACCCGTGCGTCGGAATCCATTGAGGCCACTTCCGCTGGTATCATGAATGAATGAAGGGGAGGGGGTTCGAGCCGTCACCTCGACTGGCACCTCGTCGGAGGATCCGATATTCGCTGCAGGTAGCGCGATGAAATTCGCCGTGAGGAAGTCTGAAGGGTAGCTGTTTTCCGGAGGGCAGAGGGTAGACGTGAGCGTTGTGGAGCCCGTGCCGACACCCGTACCGGTCTCTACGCCGAATCCCCCGGATCGCTCCTCCGAGACCAGAGATGATCCTGTCTCGGCGATGGCTTCGAGGTCGTCTTCCTCGTCGAGATTCTCCGGGAAATACCCGGCAATCATATCGCGGATATTCGGTGCGTTCGTGTTTACTACGCCATCATACTCCGGGGGTTGCTTGAAGATGATTTTATTGATCTGCTCGATGTCATAGACGAGGTCGTACCCCGAGTTCTCGATATCGCCGTCCGTAAAAAGACCGATCGATCCGAATTGCTCTGTTCCACTGCGCTCCATGGCAGCATCCTGCTGGAGCTGATCACGATGTTTTCGGATCTTCGTGAGCATCCCACCGACCGTATCGGCCGTAATGTCCATCGCCTGCGGGTTGATATAGGGCCTGAGTGCGGCCACGTGCTGGTCGCTTCCGCTATTGAGGATCTTGTCGAGATCCTGTTGGGTGAAATCCTTGCCATTCAGGCAGTCGATGGGTTTTCCGTCTTTGTCCGCACACGATTGGCCGACAGCCTGGTTCATTCGGCCCCCACTGCCGCGGAGATATTGTTTCATGAGACTCGACTCAATCTTTCCCGCACTCTGATCGATGGTGCGGTAGAGATTGAGTCCGGGGTCTTCTCATAGATACGCCAACGCGCCCGGAATCCCCGCCATGAAGGCGAGAGGAATCGCGAGCGCGCGGACGAGGCGTTTCATAGGGTTATTTCGCTTTGATCGAGAGTCCTTTTCGGTCGGTGGACAGAATGATTGTAGCAGATGTTTTCTTTTCTACCAAGCAATTCGCGATTTCTTCTTCGATCTTGTCTTGCACGTAGCGGCGGACCGGTCGCGCACCGAACTCAGGGTTGAACGTATTTTTGAGAATGAGGTTCACGGCCTTCGCATCGTACTCGAGCTCGATACCGATGGAGGAGAGTCGTCCGCGAAGATTCTCCAGCTGGAGGGTTACGATTTTCTTGAGCGATGCCTTGTCGAGCGGCTTGAAAAAGACGAGCTTATCGATGCGGTTCACGAATTCCGGGGCGAAGTATTCATCGAGATTCGCAATAATCTTATCCTTGATCTTCTCGACATCGTGGAAGATTTTTTCTTCCTTGCGGTTGTCGATATTGAATCCGATCTGTCCGGCTTTGCTTGAGAACTCCTCGGCCCCGATATTCGATGTCATAACGACGATCGTATTGCGGAAGTTCACTTCGCGCCCCTTTCCATCGGTAATGACTCCGTCCTCCAGGATCTGCAGGAGAAGATTGAAGACCTCGGCGTTTCCTTTCTCGATCTCATCGAACAACACAATGGAGTAGGGCTTGCGTCGGACCTTCTCCGTGAGCATTCCGCCTTCTTCGTACCCTACGTAGCCTGCGGTCGATCCGATGAGTTTGCTCGCGCTCGCGCGCTCCGAATACTCGGACATATCGATCTTCACGAGTGCTTTCTCATCACCGTAAAATTCTCGGGCGAGCACCTTTACGAGCTCGGTTTTTCCTACTCCGGTCGGCCCGAAGAACAAGAAGCTCCCGATGGGACGGTTTTGGTCGGCAATACCGGCACGGCTTCGCTTGATCGCGCCCACGACCGCGTGGATCGCATCGTCTTGGCCGACAATCCGATTCTTGAGACTCCGTTCGAGGCTCTTGAGCTTCTCCCGGTCTTCTACTTGGAGCGTCTGTACCGGAATACCGGTGATACGCTCAACGACGCGGCGAATGTCCTCCGAATCTATGTGTAGACGTTTGGCGCGCGGAATGGTTTTTTTGGCGCGCTTGGTCTTGATTTTTTCTTCGATCTCGCGCTGTTTCTCTTTGGCCTTCAGGGCTTTGTGGTACATCTGCCCTGTAATAAATCCATTGATATCCTTCTGGAGTTTCTCAATCTCAGCTTTGAGTCCGGCGATCTCGCTATCATCGATATTATAGGTCATGCTCTTGGCACTGCATGCCTCGTCAATGAGATCGATCGCTTTGTCCGGGAGGTACCGGTCGGTAATATAGCGTGAAGAGAGTTTCACACTCTCTTCGATCGCCGAGTCCTCTATGACGAGGTTATGAAATTCCTCGAATCCCTCGCGGAGTCCTGCAATGATACTGTGGGCGGTCGAATCGTCCGGCTCGTGCACCTCGATCCGCTGAAATCGCCGCTCGAGTGCCGAATCCTTCTCGATATGTTTCTGGTACTCCGAGAGCGTTGTCGCGCCGATCACGCAGATCTTGCCGCGTCCCATGGCGGGCTTCAGGATATTTGCGGCATCGAGCGTCCCTTCGCCCGCACCCGCACCGATGATGGTGTGGATCTCATCAATGAAGAGGATTACTTCGTTCTCGAGTTTTGAGGCTTCATCGATGATCTGTTTGATGCGGGCCTCGAATTCTCCGCGGTATTTGGTCCCTGCCACCATACCACCGAGATCGAGCGACATGATCCGCTTCTCGCGCATAGCGAATGGGACAGTACCATCGGCAATACGCTTGGCGAGACCCTCCACCACAGCGGTCTTTCCTACTCCGGGCTCCCCTACGAGACAGGGGTTGTTCTTGGTCTTGCGATTGAGAATACTTACGAGCCGCTCGATCTCATTGTCTCGTCCGATGATTGCATCGATCTTGCCAGCACGCGCCTCAGCCGTGAGGTCCACGCCGAAGAAGTCGAGGGCGGGGGTAGGGTTCTCACCCTTTTTCTCGCCGTCCTTGCCGGAATCCTTGTCTTTGTTTAGAGAAAAAGGATTGCCGTTTTCTGGATTCATGTTCTCAAACGACTCGTTAATGCCGTTTTCGAGAGAATTAAGGATGGAATTGAGCGATCCCATGACGGGATCTGATGATGAATCGCCCCGATCCTTGGTGAGCTCTTCGAGTGTCTGTTCGATGTCCTTCGGATTGATCCCGATAAAATCGAAAAATTGATAACACCAGGATTCTTTCCCGCTGCGGAAAAGCGAAAGCAGAAAATCCGTAATATCCGCCTTCGATTGATTGCTCCCGGCCGCGATCTTGACCGAGAGAATAATGAGTTCCTTGAGTCGTGCGCCGATGCCGATATACTCGCCCTTGCGGTCTTCAAATGCTTCGGAAAATGGCTTCTGCGAAAACACTTCGAGAGCGATCTGTTCGCTCACGCCGTAGCTTGCGAATACCTCATAGGCCTCGCCCTCCTGTAGGCGGACCGCCTCCAAAAATACATCTTGTGGGAGGATCTCGCGGAATCCGCGTTCTTTCACGCTCGCTTCGGTCCGGAGCATGAGACTCTTGTAGGCGTCCGAAAAATTATTGAACATCGCTTGAGCTTCGATATTGGGAAAGTAGGCCGCACAGTATACCGTATGCGGATAAAATCGCAAATCTTGCAACGAGCTTATCCGAGAATAATTGACAACGAAATAAACGCGGATATAACACATCACGTGCGAGATGTGACCCAGTTTTTCGGTCTTCTTGAGAATGAATCATCCACCCGCCTTTAGTGGTTCAGATATTCGCGCCGATCATCTCGGAGTGCGGTTTTTTGCCCGTACCCGGAGGATTTTTCTCACCTATTCGGTGCTCTCCTCTGTCTCGTGGGTTGTTCTTACCGTACTGAAAGAAATAACCTGTGCCGCACATCCTCTGTCGTGCGAATCGGACCTGCGCGAATTTGTCGATTTGTTCGTTCGGATGCTTGGAATCTCGGATCTCGCCTGTACCGTCTATCTTCTCGCGTACTCATCGTTCGTTCCATCTATCGCGATGAAGCCCTATGCAGGGTACCTTCGTGGCTATACGGTGCGATTCGAAAAACGTCCTTCCGGATGGCTCATGTTGCGACGTGACGGACAGGCGGTATTCATTCCCGAAGAATGCCACCACGAAAGCGAATCTCTCCAGAATTGCCTCCGTCGCGAAATCGAACGGTACCATGACTTGAATGAATCTGGTATGGTATCGCCAATCAATAGCATCGATACACTCAAGCATGTCATCTCGATGATCTACCAGATACGACCATTGGTTCGTTTTATTCGATTACCCATGACCGAAGCTCTCGGCCATGCGCTCACCCGCTCACATCAGTCATTGCTCATCGGCATGGATCGTACCGGATACGAGGCAATGCTCGAATGGAAGAAGGAGGGTGCCAGGCACAATTGCATCGTCATCAAACGCAAGGGGGCTTCCTAGCGTTTCTTGAGAGATTTTGAGATGAGGTTTTCGAGAATGGAGCCGTTCGCTCGGAGCGTCCCTACGACCACGCCGTCACGCTCGGCCACCACATGCCCACCGTTTTCGAATCGTGTTTCAGAGGTTGTGAGATGTTCTCCCGTGCGGAAGCGCGAATACTCGTCTTCGCTCATGGCGTATCGTGGAGCGTCCGATGTGATATCCCGCAGAAGTGTAAAATCCGGTACGAACTCCCCATTCTCCATCGTCCCGATCCGCTTGCCGAATCGCAAGAGATACCACGTATCCAGAATCGTTCCGGCTTTACGGTTCTTGCAGATTGCGAGTACGCGTTCGTCGTTGCAGTAGTAGTCCCATGTTTCAGGTTCGACCGCCCCGACCGAGGCAAAGAATGTCCGCATTGCCGCGAGTGTCTTCTGTCCTGCCGGCGCGATATGGGGGCTTCCGTGTCATCGCGGCGCATCCTTACTCGAATCCCTCGTGGAAGCCATCTTCTCGATCCGACAGATATAGAATCCGCCAGTTTCTTCTCGGTGCGGCCAGAACCGGTGATCATACGTGATTCGAAACGCATCCATACGTCCGGCGATCGCCGATTCCACCACGCCCTCATTCTCCATGGCGTTGAGTGTACAGGTAGAGTAAACCATGTTCCCGCCTACCGCGAGCGTGTCGAGAGCGGCGCGAAGCAGCCGAGTCTGGACCGCTGCGATTTTTCGGACATTCTTGATATTCCAGTAATCGAGAGATTCCGGTGCTTTGTGGGCGATGCCTTCGCCCGAGCAAGGGGCATCGAGCAGGATTCGATCGAAGATCTCTCCCGCACCCGAAAAGAACGCGCCCGAGTAGTTGGTTACGGCGATATTGTCCGAGCCCATGCGCTCGATATTCTCAAGAAGCTGGGGAAGTCGGCTTTTGTCGAATTCATTGCCGATTACGAGGGAATTCGGATAGACTTCGGCGAGCTGTGTAGTCTTGCCCCCCGGACTCGCCGCCATATCGAGGATGAGCAGATCGGGAGTCTCGTCGATCTGTCCGTCCGAGAGGATCTCCACGCTCATACTCGCGGAGAGATCCTGTACGTAGAGATGTCCGGCCAGATGCTCTGGCTCGTTTCAAAGCTTGACGCGCTCATGTCCCGCCGAGAAGACCCAGGAGTTCATGGTTGGCCCCATTGGGAGTCCGCGTGCTCGCCACCGCGAAGCGAAGGTCTCGATTCCGGTCTTGAGCCGATTGACGCGGAACGTCTTCGGGCGTCGTGCGAGAAGCGATTCGGAAAAACGGTCGAACTCGGAAGGGTCGGCAGCGAAGAAGGTTTCTACGAAGTAGTCTCGGAAGGATGCTTTCATGATGATGTTACCAGTCTTTTTCTACGGAGGAGGTGTTGTCGTTGAGAAGCGGTATGATATTGAAGAATGGGCCACTGCCTCCGCTGCGGGGTGTTCCATCGCGCCGGAGGTATTCTTGCCCTGTTGCTCCGAGTTCGCCAATGGAGCGCATGCGGTTTTCCAATCACTGTCGTTCGCTCTCGGAGAGGCTTTCTTCCGACTCACCACCGTTTCAGACCGATTCGAATTCTCCCGTATTGCGCCAGATGCCGCCTGATTGGGGAATCCGTTCTCATGAGGCGGCGGCTCCTTGTCATTGTTGCTCTGTCGGAGAGTCGCCTTGTGATTCGTTGGGACTGCCTTGCTGTGGATCTCGTCCTTCTGTTTGATTTTCTGGTTTGCTCGTCTGCGCGAGATCTTCGAGTTTGCGCTTCACGAATTCCAGATTCTCGCGTGTTTCCGTATCCTCATGCCAGGCAAGAGCGTCCTCGTATCGGCCTATCGCGCTGAGCCACAGGAGAATGCGATTCGCGTCGGACGATGCTGATTCGCCCAATCGATACTCGACATTGCCGAGATTGTAGAGTCGGCGAAATTCATTTTCCGATCGCATTGGCGCGGCCTCGAGGTAGTGGTTTCGGGCTTCCAAGAAATCTCCGGATCCAGAGGCGATGTTGCCGAGTCCGAGATGCGCATCCACGATAGTTTCTGCTGGAATCGGAAAAGAATTTCCCGGATCCGAAAGTGATCGGTAGAGACGTGCGGCCTCGTCTGTCTCGCCGTTTGTGAGTGCGTGCAAGGCTGCAAGAGACGTGACATAGGCTGCAAGACGCGGCACTATGTCTGAGCCCACAACTCCGACCCATGCGACTCACCCGAAACAGAGGATCGAGGTCATCGCGGCGAGAGAGATTTTCGCGAGTCTATCCATGGCGTTTGGTGTCGGGAAGGAAAATTGTCGCAAGCCAGAGGGGGAGGAGAATCCATGCGAGTATCGGCCGTTCTTCGGCCCATCCGGGCTGTCGGATCGAACCAGTCCCGTTCTTGGGCTTCGGGAGAGCAATTGCGTCCGGATTTTCCTGCCACAGCGTCCCCGCAGTATCCGAGAGGGTGTCGAGCAAATCGGAATTCAACCTTGATATGACCCGTTCTCCGCGATACTGCACGAATAGTGGATTACCGAACGGATCGACTCATGCTGGTATTGGTGCCCCATCGCGGGAACCGAGTCATACGAAAAGGGTTGCGGGCATCGACCCGAGCATCTTGGCAATCTGTGCGGAATCAGTCTCTCCGGGATCTCCTCCGTCCGTGATGATTACCACTGTTGTTGGGGCTGAATCGTCCGCTCGTCAGGATGCCAGAGCGAGGGCATCTGCGAGATTCGTGCCTCCGCGGGAGACGGTCGTGCTATCGAGGCCTCGGACGAACGAGAGGAGCGTTTCGGTGTCGCGTGATTGCGGGCTCATGAGTATTGCATCTCAGGCGAATACCGCAATTCACTGCTCGCTTCAATGGTACGCTGTCATCGTCTCCAAGATGAGTCTCTTGGCTCGGTCTAGGCGGGATTCGTCCGATCACCGCGAGACATCCTGGGCATCCATGCTCTTCGAGACATCGACAATCCAGAGGATCGATCGGTCTTCGGTGCTGGCTCATCCGAATCCAAAAACAATCGGAGAGATCATTGCCGCAAGGAAAATTCCGGAGGATACCCCAAGTCCGACTCGAACGAGACGTTGTCGCGGCAAGACCGTATAGGTTCGGCCACCGCCGATGGAGGACGTGCGTCCGAGTGTCCGGAGCGTCCATGCGGATACCGATAGGGAGAGGGCGAGTATCCACAGGAGCGGCCATACGATGAGCGTATGGGAAATAGTATTTTCACTTCGCGCTTCCCGACGCTCGAGGTCTGCGAGGGTGGAAAATACGCGGTCGAGCGATCCCTCGTCCGACGCGTAGAATGTTCGTCCATCAGTCAGGCGCGAGACATTTTCGAGCGTCTCGCGGTCGAGCGTGGCGATGAGAGGATTCCCGTTCTGATCCATGAACGGGTGCTTCTTTCCAGATTCGTCCGTCATTACGAGCGGCGTTCATTCTTTGCCGATCCCCACGGTATGGACTCGTATATTCTTTTCTTTGGCGAGTTTTGCGGCAACCGTTGGGTTGATTCCTACGTTGGCCTCACCGTCAGTCATGGCAATGATCACGCGTTCGCGCGGCGTCTCGCCCGAGGTGATTGCTTCCTTTCGGGCGCGTTCGAGCATGTCGATGGCTGCGAGCATGCCATCACCCATTGCGGTTCATTGGAGTCAGGCTCCGGCACTTTGATCGATGGAATCGGTGGTGATCCGGTCGGTCATCATGGCAATACTCGCGTAGTCGAACGAGAGCGGGACCGAGACGAATGGCTTTCCAGCGAAGAGAACCAGACCGATCCGGTCACCATCGAGCCGCCGGAGAAAATCCTTGATAACGTTTTTTGCCGCTCCGATACGATTCGGAGTCATATCTTCCGCAAGCATGGATTTTGAGAGATCGAGCACGAGCGCAATGTCGACCCCCTCCTTCGATACCGATACCTGTCGTTCGGATATGCGCGGCCCCGCAGCGAGTACGCACACGGCTGCTACCGACAACGCGAGCGATCCGTACATTACCGCACGCAGCAACCGATCCGATCCGAACGCTCGACGATAGTCATCGATGCCACGAAGAGCGATTCCCTCGTCTCGCCGGCTACGGAAAAACCACCAGAGTGCCGGAATCAGCGCGATAGCGGGCAGCAATGCGAGAGGAAACGTGAACGAGAGATCGCCGATCGGCATCGTAGCGGAGTCGCAGGAAGAAAGAGTGGCAAGTATAGCCCTCGCGACAGAAAAATCAACCGAACACGGATCGCGCCGTCCTTTAGCCATCTCACGAGTCGGCTTCCATGCAAGGGCTTTTCGTTTGCTTTTAATCCCGCATTCGCTATCGTGTGATTTCTCTATTCCGTGTCTTCCCATCCATGTACTCGTTTCCCCGTAGTGGTCAGACATTCCTCGCTGTCTTGGTCGTTCTCTGCATGTTTGCGTCAGTCGGCGCGTCCTACTATTTTTCTCGCATCGATGTTGCCGAGCGCGTCATTGAGCTCCAGCGTCAGGCAGAGATCGCCCGTCTCGGAGGAGAGGAGAATTATCAGCTCAAGAATGATACGGAGAAATACTCCATCATCAGCCAGAAGGACCAGATGCTCGCCTTTATCCGACAGGCCAAGCAGCAGTCTGGTGAGCAGAAGCTCGAAACGACACCAGAAAAGATTGCCGAGATTAAGAAATCCGCGTACCTCTCAGGAAATCCGGATGGACGGTTCCTTATGCTCGAATACTCCGACCTCGAATGTCCGTATTGTATTCGGCAGGCTCATGACGGGACGATTCAGCAGGTCATGGATAAATTCCCCGGGCAGATTGCCTACGCATTCCGGAACTTCCGCGGGGTCAACCACGATGGTACCGAGACCAAGGGTCGCGCCATTCTCTGTGTCGGTGAGACAGCAGGAGCACAGAAGTACCTCGAATATGTCCATGCCATCTTCGATGGATCCGAATCCACGAGTCAGCAGGTCTACCCGGTCGCCAATCTCTCAAGTCTCGCTGGAGAGATTGGGGTCGATGTCGCCGCATTCGATGCTTGCATGGCTGATAATCGCACGCTTGCTCGATTCAATGCTGAGACGGCCGAAGGATCGTCATTCGGTGTAACGGGCACCCCTGGTACCGTCATCATTGACACCGAGACCAACGAATACGCTCTCATATCCGGAGCATACCCAGAGAGTGAATTTAGCGCACGCATCCAGGGATTCCTCAATCGTTAGTATTCCTCGGCTTCTTACTCGGCCCCACCCCTTCCTCGCCCTCCAGCGGGGAAGGTTTTTTTGTACTGTGGTGATTTTTTCACGAATGAAGATCGGGGGTCTTTGCGAAAAACAGTTTTTTCTGCTAGAATGCTCGGGTGGAATTTTCCATTCCAACTCATGAATACCAACCCATCAAAACTCGTTACGGCTCTTTCCGGTCTTATTGCCGCGTTTACGCCCTCCATGTCGGAGGCAACGTCCCTGAGGCCAGCATTTTCGAGTGCGGTCGAGCGCGTGCTCGAGTCGAATCAGGGCCATGATGATCTTCTGGTAGAGGTTCGTGGCAGTAGGAGTGGAGGGAGGTGGTCTCGACTTTCTCGAATATTCCAGTCGCCTCCTCCTGCCGACCGGACGCCGCCGACTCATACCGTTGCTCCCCGCTGATCGCATGCACCGTCCCCAGCTGCGCCAGCGCGCCGCCCCTCCATAGCTCCCACGCCGGGAACTCAGCGGACCCCGTCTGCTATCGGGGTACTGCCGTATAGTCTCCGTCCTGCCCCACAACAGGCTGATGACAAAAAATTTTGGTTCGGTCAGGATTCTCTCTCCGGGGTCAACCTCTACTATACCGGTCTCGCTGCTACCCAGCTTGGTCTCGCTCAGTTCGTTCCCGAGTCCGCGGTCGATGAGCTTGCCGCTTCTCAGTATGCTCAGTTTCTCGGAAGCCACCGCCACTCCATTCTTTCTCGCAATGATCCGCTCGCGTCCGAGGTCGAAAAGATTTTCCGATGACTGATTGCCGGAACCCCGGAAATTAAAGCCGCAAATCCTGAAATCCGCGTATTCAACGATCTAGAAACTGCAAATGCCTGGTGCATGCCAGGATTCAAGGTTACTGTATTCACGGGACTGATCAAGCGGCTCAAGCATTCCACGGATATGACCGCAGCAATACTCGCGCACGAGATCGCCCATGCGGACCTCAAGCACGGGTATCGGGCATTTCGGGAGAATCTTATCACCCAGGGAATTTACCATGGACTCATCGGCCAATCACGGACAACAGGAGCAGCACTCGCATCCGTGATAGGAGGGGGAGCATTGCGACTCCTGACGACCGCGCATTTCTCGCAAGAACACGAAATCGAGGCCGACATCCGCGCTATCGCAATCCTCCGGAACGCCGGATACGACGCGTGGATGCTCGTGAATGCTCTGGCGTATTTCCAAGGATACGATGCGAATCTCGTTCAGGGAATTTTTTCGCGCTATCCGAATGATCCTGACCGAATCCTGCATGATCTCAAAAATCTTCCGGTCTCCGAGCCTCACGGGGCGAATAGGAAGACCGAGACAGGTCTGTTAGACAGCCATCCAGCCACGCCGGAGCGTATCGCACGGGTCGGATGGCTTATTATGCACGGAGACTAGGAACCGTACATACCCGCATGCGAGGATTGTTCCGCGCATTCTCTGTGTCTAAAAAGATAGAAAAACGGTGCCACGGCACCGTTTTTCTATGTCCTGAAACCATGATACTTCGCGCTTTGGTTTCGGTTCAGTCCGGTCCATGGAATCGCCGGTCGCACGAGAAAGGTTTTTTTCTCAGCGTTCGAGGTGCTCAGTAGGGCGGATTCGGCCAAATCATCGGAGAGTGTGTTGATTGTATGCGACTCGAATCCAGCTTTTTTCGCACAAGCAATGAAGGGGTCCGAGACCGAGATGGCAAGGAGGGTATCATCGTTCGTTCTCATTACATAGCGCAAGAGCATCAAAAGATAACGCTTGCCCGTGTGTTCGGGGTCAACGATGCACGAGCCAATGAGTGTCCCCCCCGAGGTATCAGGGAGTCGTGAGAGCGTGCAGAACGCTCGGGCGCAGGTCCAGATTGAGAGGGCTGCCGTTTTGGATGCGGCGAGATCTTCGGGCGTGCGTGGTCGCATGTGTGGGTGGCAACTGATCCATTCCGATACGGTCGCGAGTTCCTGCGGTGAAAAAATCGTGCCTCCGGGACCGGTATGGAGATCGTAGTGTTTGAGGGGTACGAACATGGGTGGATTGGTGAAGTTTTTAGAGAAAACGGTCGAAAAACACTTCGGATTCCCGACGGCCAACTGGAACGAGCGGATGAACGAGAGTAATCGGCATAACTGATCTGAAGTGACAGTGAAGAAAAATCCCTTCCGACTCGGAAGGGATATGCAGGATCGCGCTCGTAGTCTACGCCGAAATCCGCCCCTTCCGAGAAAGAGTGGAGCGACGACGTGCGAATGATGCTACGATAGAGATCATGGTCGAAGAAGAAACGATATGCTTGATAGTATCCGGAGAAATCCGAATGTCAAATTATGGCTGTTTCCTATCGAGTGACCATCCGGTCAGGGCACTCGCGAAGATGAGGGTGATGATTATCCCACAGAGGACGCAGAGGAGACAGTAGACTCCGAACGATGCATCTACGGCGAGGACGTATCCGTTGAGTGCCATGCCGCCGATACCGAGGAGCGCGAGGATGGGGAAGTATCGATTCATGCGCCCGAAGTACCCCAAGAGTGCGATCGCGATGATGACGGGGTAAACAAAAAACGCGATGGTGCAAGACGGTACACCGAGGATGTAAGCCTCGGTCAGCTGGAGGGCCTGCGAGCAGTTCCAGGCACTATTGATATCGCATATGAGCGGAGCAGTCGTAGATGGGAGTTTCACGAAGGTGAGATACGTCACATATGCGGCGTTTCCCATTCCAATGAGCGCGAGCAGGGCTATTGCGAGCAGGAGAATTTTTTTTATGGACATGCGAAAAACAGTGAAGCGGTAAATATCTTCAAACCATCCTATGAAATCCGCATTAATATGCAAATCACGCTTTCCTTGGTCCTTGTTTGTTTTTATTTCTCCTACTCCCCGTAATCCCCGTGTTTTATCGCTCGTTCCGCTTCGCGATTGATATCGCGTTCTTTGAGGAGCTGTTTCTTGTCGTGTCTCTTGCGTCCGCGAGCGAGTCCGATCCGGATTTTTATGAGACTTCCTTTGGTATAGACTTCGGTCGGAACAATCGACATACCTCGCTCGTGTTGCTTGGCTGTGAGATTCGTTATGTCTCGTCGTTTGAGGAGGAGCTTTCGGTCACGCTTCGGATCATGAACGGCCTGTGTTGCCTGTTTATAGGCAGAAATATGCCATCCGACAAGCCACGCTTCTCCCCGGCGAATCGAGACATACGCGCCCCGGAGATTCGCCGATTTCGCGCGAATGCTCTTAACCTCGGCTCCCGTGAGAACAACACCCGCCTCGAAACGCTCCACGATTTCATAGTCGAAGAGTGCCTTACGGTTTTCGAGCAGGAGGGTAATAACAGGAGTTCGATCAGCCATTGGTTACTTGTCGCGGTTCATGATATATTCCATGAGTTGTTCGAGTCTTGGTTCCTCGAGTGTCCGGGCAATCGATACGGCATCTTCGGAGACCATCCGCAGGTGTTCGCGGGATTGTTCGATTCCGAGCAGGGGAATGATTCCCTTGCCCGTCTTTTCGTCTTTATGGAGTGTTTTCCCTACGATTTTCTCGTCTCATTCTATGTCGAGCAAATCGTCAGTAATCTGGAACGCCATGCCGAGGAGTCGGGCATATTCGCAGAGTAGTTCGGTCTTCTCGTCGTTGTGCTTTGACGAGAGAATGCACCCGAGACGTACCGCTGCCTCGATGAACCGACCGGTTTTGTCCCGGTGTACTCAGAGCGTGTTTGTGAGCGTATCTTGGTACGAGGAGAATTCGAGGTCCTTGATCTGTCCGCGCACGACCCCCATATCGCCCATGGCATTTGCGAGCAGGCGGACCGCCTCTATGGAGCCGGTATCGGCGAGAAGTTCAAGCGAGAGGGTATTGAGAGCGTCTCACACGAGCACGGCTACATCGGCTCAGTACGCCTTCCAGACTGTCGGCTTCCCCCGACGCATCGTATCATTGTCCATCTCCGGCAGATCGTCGTGCACGAGTGTGTAGGCATGCATGCACTCGACCGCTACGGCGGCTCGCAGGATATTCGTTGACGGATTTTTCGGTTTGTCACAGACCGAGTTTCAGAGGATTACCAGTATTCCCCGCAGTCGTTTTCCTCCGCCGCTGACAGCATAGCGCATTGCTTCTTCGAATCGTTTTTCCGGAGGACTCTTCGCAGTCGTCTTATATCGACCATCAAAAAACTCGTCTATCGCTGCGTCTATTTGCTCTTGCAGCTCACGAAACCATTGTATTGTTTCCATAGGGGAGAGAAAGAACCGGAAGATGCTACCGTCCAAAGTTGCGCTGACATCCGTCATACCAGGCGAGTGCCTGTTCGAACTCGCCGCGATCGAAATCCGGCCAGAGCGTGTCACTGAAATAATACTCCGAATACTCCGATGCGTAAAGAAGAAAACCGCTATGACGACGATCTCCTCATGTGCGAATGACGAGGTCAACGGGCGGAAGCCTCTCGCGGCCGGTGTCGATCCGAAGGAGAAACGCATCTTCATCGAGGGATTGTCCGAGTGCCTCGGCCGCAGCGCGTGGGTCATCGCTTCGGGCTATCTCCGCGAGCAGGTCGCGGACGCCGCGCACGATCTCGTCTTGACCTCCGTAGGCAAACGCGAGGACGAATACCATGCCCGTGAGATCGGAGGTTCGTTCTTCCATGCGCTTGAGCGTGTCGCGGACATCCGAGGGGATGATCGAGAGATTGCCAATCACGCGCAGGCGTACGTTGTTGGTACGCAGCTTGGATTCGAGGGAGGGGAGCCGAGTGAGGGCGAGCCCGTAGATATGCGCGAGCTCCATTGTGTCCCGGTTCTCCACGTTTTTCTTCGCGAGAGCCCAGGCACTCGCGTATTCTATGTTTCCCTGTTCTACGCACCACTCTACAACTTTCTCGATCGTGTCGGTTCCCCGAGTATGGCCGATGGTTTTCACGAGTCCGTTCTTCTTCGCCCATCGGCGATTACCATCCATGATGAATCCTATGTGCATGCGTTCCTAGAGGGAATCGAGATAATTTTGCAGGATAATGGCTGCGGCGATCGCATCATCGGATTCTCCCGAGCGTCCCGCTTCGCGCAATACGGACTCCGCTTCGGCGGACGAGAGTCGCTCGTCCCAAAAGATGATCCGTATCTCGGGAATCCGTCCGCCCAGACGTCCGGCAAAGCTCCTGACCGCGTGGGTCGTTTCGCTCTCCGATCCGTCCAGTCGGACGGGGAGCCCGACTACTATTTGGTCGATCGCGTCTTCCGCGACTATGCGGGCGATGCGCTCGATCGCTTCCGACTGGCTGAGTACTACCGAAGCGAAGGCAATACCCTCGCTTGATCGGGCGACTCATACCCGACGTTTGCCGTAGTCGATACCGAGGAAGCGGCTAGTCTTCGACATTGATCCGGACGGTCATGCGGATGAATACCTCGTGTCCGAGATTGATACGGATGTCGTGGTCGCCTACGGTTTTGAGGTGCTTGTCTCCGGGTAAACGGACGTGCGATTTCTCTATCGGATAGCCGAATTCCCGCTCGATCCGCTCCGCAACATCGTGCTCAGAGATGCCTCAGAAGATCTTGTCGCCTTTGCCGCGCAGAGCGAATTCGATTGTCTTGGTATGGAGGGTCTCCTGGATCTCGTGCTTCTTGAGAATGAGAGAGTTCGCGTTTTCGCGCTTCTTGCGTTCGGCGGTCTCGATAGCGGCCACATCCTTGTCTGAGACCTCCGTGGCAAGTCCCTTGGGGATGAGGTAGTTTCGGGCTTGGGTCGAGCTTACCTCGATGATTTCTCCGGCTTTTCCGAGGTTGGCAATTCGTTCGTTCAGACGGACTCGTACTTTGTGTGGGGACATGTGCTTGTTGTTAGGAGGCGAATCGTTCCTCTATCTTGCGCCACGCGAGAGTGATGAGCCAGAGATCGCGAGTTCGCTTGAAGTGTGCGCCATAGGATTCTGGCTGTCGGTCGCCGATCGTCTCGACTGCCGTGCCAAGTGGCTGCCAGAGCGGCTCGAATCCTCATCCGGTGGCGAGTTCCCGTTTCGAGAGATGGGTTGTATGTACCGCAGGATTGTTCACGGTCACGAGGAGTCCGGTGTTGTTTTGTTGAAAATTCGTTCGCTTGCGGATTTCCGTTGATCGTGCAATCACGGCAATACTCTCGATTTCGCCGATCCCCGCTTCTTGGAGGAGTTCCCGCCGTATGGCTGTTTCTGTATTCTCACTCGATTTCATCCCGCCCCCAGGGAGTTCAATGTTTCCGTGATTATCCCGTAGGAGCAAGACGGTCTTCCTTGAGGTGCAGTATGTCACGGCCTGGACGGCAGGTCTTTTCGCTTCTCGGCGTGCCAGTGGTCCGATAGTCGCCTCCGCGAATCCTGGGGATGCTATGGCGAGATATGCGTCCGAGAAGGTAAAGAGGGGAGTCTTCATAGAGAGGGGATTATGACGATCTCGACTTGAGTAGTCTAAGCGATCGCTCGACCAGAAGTCTCGATCGGTACCAGACGAAACGACTCGCGTAGTCTTGTCCTGGCATGGTATCCATGACATCAAGAATTTCATTCGCGGATATCCACTGTCGACTTGTCCCCTCGAATATTTCCTTATCGGTGAATTCCGGTTCGGAGAGCGCGATGGTTGGCCGTACCAAGAAGGCATGGTGGAGGCGTTCTATCCCGGCTCGCTCGAAGTACTCGCGTACAGACCCGAGTTCCGCGATGATCTCGTATTCTGTCACGCCCGTCTCTTCCGCGAGCTCGCGCGAGAGAGTTTCTGTTATTGCCTCTCCGTCCTCGCGTCCTCCGCCCGCTACTTCGTAGCGATCGTATCGGGATACGTGGAGTATGAGGAAAGTATCCATCTCCGGATCATAGACGACCGCTCGGACAGTCTCGCGAAAGGGGGCTGGAGCCTGTCCGTCTCCCCAGTCTATCGGGAGCGTCCCAGCTCCGGGCACATCCGTGTCTCGCAGGATGATTTCCATATGGCCAGCGGATCAGTGACTATTCTGCCGTCTCGGTCTCAGCAGTTTCTGGGTCGGGGATCCCCTCGATGACGAGGCGGTATCCTACGAGCTCAGAAGCGAGATTCACGTTGACCCCACCCTTTCCGAGGACCTTGGCCTTCTCGCTCTCGTAGACCTCGCAGTAAGCGGTCTCATTCTCTTCATCGATACGGACTCGTTCGATCTTCCCAGGCACCAGCGATTCCTTGATCATCTGAGCCTTGTTGTCGGAGTAGTTGATAATATCAACCTTCTCTCCGAAGAGCTCGTCTACTACTCCGCGTACGCGGATTCCCTTCGGTCCGATCAGACATCCTGCCGGATCCACCTCTTCATTTGGACTTGCGACAATAAGCTTAGTCTTGAATCCAGAATTTCGGACGATATTGGCGATTTCGATCGTGCCGTCCTCGAGCTCTGGTACATTCATGGCGAAGAGGGCTGCCACGAGTTCCGCATCCTTTCGTGAGAGGATCACGCGGTAGCCTCCGAGTTCATCAATGCCGACCTCTTTCACGTACAAAAACATCCGTTGTCCTGGCGTGTAGCGGTCTTTGGAGCTTTGCTCCGAACGTGGTAGAACCACCTGCGTTCCATTGTAGTCGAAGACGACCCGATTCTTCTCCACGAGTTCCACGCGGGCATTGGCGAGCTCTCCGACCTTGTCCTTGAAAATACCGTAGAGCTTCTCTTTCTCGGACTCCTGGATCTTCTGGATAATGACCTGGCGTGCCGCCTGGGAGGCGATGCGTCCGAATCCTTCGGATGCCATGAGTTCATCAGTCATGTCGATCTCTATCACATCGCCCTCCTCATACTCATCGGCATCTTCGCCGAGTTCATCGAATCCGATCTGGAGATCGGGGTCTTCCACTTCTTTCGCGACAGTCTTCTCTACGGAGATTTCCATGGTTCCGGCAACGAAATCGAGGTGGACATTGACAACGGAATCCTTGCTCCCGAAGTCCTTGCGATAAGCGGTCTTGATAGCAGCCTCGATTACCTCCACGAGTTTCTCACGAGGGAGCTTCTTCTCGGCGGCGATCTGGTTTATGGCTGCCTCTATGCAGGCGAGGTCGAGCATGGTACTGGGTGGGTAGGGTGTAAAAAAAGACTCGCCCGGGGGCAAATCTTTTTGTTTTCGATCACGGTATGATTATATCCGATCCGCATGAATTGCAAGGCGAGTTTTATGCTTGGCCTCCAGTTTGTCTCGGTGGACGGAGTACGAGCATGGCGTTGTTGATCTTCATTCACATCACGGGATCATCATTCATAATACCGGAAAATCAGGTGATCATGGCGAGTGTCATCATCAGGTCTTTGAATTCCGCACTTCATGTATAGAGTTCCCGAGTTCTGGTATTGCGGGGATTCCCTGGCTCGATGATCTGAAGGATTTGCTTGGCGGCGAGCATCCGGACCTGAGCACTTTGATTATTGAGATCTATACTCAAGATTGCCACGCGCTTGCGTGTATCTTCCGCAAGACCGAAATCCGCGAGCCCCAAGGACTTCCCACTGTCGGAGTGACTTGCGTAGTTGATATGGTCGCATCCCGTTGGGTCGGCTCCGATTCTCTTCATGTAGGCCATAGACGGTGGAGTATGGGGAATGACTGAATTGCGCCAAGCGTGAGAAAATAGTAAAATATATATTCAAGAATGTCAATTATTTTCCGTGTCGCGTCCGGAAAGAAGGAGGTAGCGGAACGTAGGGAGAAGCTTTCCGGTATTTCTTCATTCGACAGGCTTCATGGCCGGACTTCGGGACGAAGGAGATTTGCCTTTTTAGCGAGCGGGTGGTATAATGTCCCCCGTGTGGGTATCCATCCTTTTACGCGATATGAACTACTTCATTCTCAAGAACATCGTTGATATGACCATTGCGAACTTCATCTGCCAGAACTGCGGAGGAAAGGTCTCCGAGCGCGATGTATCGCTTCTTGGGACCACCGCCTCCGGAGTGAATATGGAAGTCCGATGTCCTCACTGCAAGGCGAATGGGGTCGTGAAGGCCGAAGTAAATTTCATGTCTAATGCGGTACAGTCCGGCAAGCTCGATGCCGAAGCGGTCCGGACGATCCGGAGCATCATCGAATGATCCGCGACAAAAGCCTCAGAAGACGGTATCAAGGATGCGGACATCATCTCTCTGCGCGATACTCTGCGCCACGAGAGCGTGAGTGCCGAGGATATTTTCCGTAATGCGTAGAATTCCATGGGACAGATCGTCTCCCTCATTGTCATTATCCTGGTTGCCTATCTTGGGAGCGTCTTTTTTTTGCCGTGACTCGCGAGTCGCGTAGATTCGACCCTCGGACTCGGGAATGTTTCTTCTTCCATACACTCGGCCAAGGGGTGGCTCGACTCGCTCTGAGCTCCCTCCGAGTCTGTACTGTCCGGGGTGTCCGCTACCGGTGGGCTTGTAGATCGCGCCCAGGATACCATTCGCCAAGCCCGCGACCTCTACGAGACGACACAGATGCGCGTCAGCGAGGGGCGTGATTTTGTCGACCGAAAGAATGCCGAATTCCAAGCACTTATGGATTCCATGCGCCAAGCAAAGGAAATTGCCGATAAACTCCAGAACGATCTCGACACTCTCACGACACTCTCGGTGAGCGGATCAGCCGATACCGAGGCGTCACTGCGAGAGCTTGAGGAGAACATGAACGAAATTCGTACACTCTCGGGCGTTGTCTCCGGCACAGCCTCGTCCTCCAGATAATCAGAAGACCCCGGACAGCCATGAGAAAATTTTTCCTTCCGTTTGCCGTATTCTGCCTCGCCCTTCCTGTGATCTCGGCTCAGGCCGATGATTCAGGAGGGCGATTTCGTTATCCTTTCGACCAAATCGCTGATCCATCGTGTCGTTTCTCGGCATGGAACACACTCGATGATGATTGTAAGATTGACTTGCCGAGGATCGAAGGCGCGGACTATGCCAAGTATAAAAACAACTTTCTCTACGAACGTGTCTATACCGTCCTTTGGGAGGGGACTTACGACTACGGGTGGGATGTATGACAAGGGAGTCACCTGGGTGTCGACATTGCCACGAGCCTTGGAACGCCAGTCTATGCCATCGGTGATGGCGAGGTATTGGTGGCGGGATGGCAGACATGATGGGGAAATACCGTCTCCATCAAGCATACTCTCGATGACGACACAGCGATCTACTCCAATTATGCGCACCTTTCGAGTGTCTCGGTAAAGGTGGGCGATGTCGTGCGCGGTGGTACGCTCATTGGAGCTGTTGGTTCTACCGGTAACTCCACAGGGAATCACCTCCACTTCCAGATTGATACAAAAAAGGGATTCCATCCATGGTATTATTCGGCGTGTTCCAAGGGGATAAGCGCATGGGATGTGGTAAATCGCGGACTCTGCCAGGCCGATCTCGAGGCGAACACGCTCGATCCGATCGCGTTTCTCGAGAGCGGTAAAATCGCCGCCCCCGTCATCTCCGAGGAGACGATCGAGGCGATTCAGGAGGCTCCGGTGGTAGAAATCAAACAGGAAGATGTCCGTTCGCGCGATGAGATTATTCGCGAAGAACTCGGAATTTTTCTCAAACGCTACCAGATCAAGGTGGTCATGAGTGCGGATAAAAAGGTTATACCGCTTGGGGGCAAAAAGTCGGCCCGCATTACCGTGATCGAGCGACGTAATGGCAAACCATTCACGGGAACAATGCCACTTGATGGAATCGAGCTGCATGTCTCCGGCGATGGGGTGAAGCCGTTTCCAGCCAGGATTCTCGATATTCAGGGCGGCACGCGCGACTTCTCGCTCGAATGAAAGGCGATCGGGAACTATGTCGTAAGTCTGCGTATCGGAAACGAGGTTCTTGCGGTGGTGCCGGTGCAGGTCTACGATCAGAAGACCGAATCAAAGCCGACAGCTGGAGCATTCTTTCTTCCGAAAAATCCCACGCTCGCCGATGAACGAACCGTTGCCTTTGTTATGCGTACATCGCTCGGCGGTTATTCGCTCGGCATCCCATACTCGGATACCTATATTCTTCGGGCAAAATCGGGCAAGGCGAAATTCTGCAACGTCTCCAAAAAAACACGCAAGGTCTGCGCTCCAGAGGATCTCGTGAGTGAGCTGACCTTCACGTATAGCGATACATATCGCGGCGTCCTCGTAGGGCGAGCCGTGCCGCTCCGGACAGGAGAACTCTCCTATGAGCTCGTGCGGCGATCCGATGGATTGGTTATTGCCGAGAGCGCGGTCATGCAGGTGTCTCTCCCGAGCGACATCGCCTCAGCGAAGACGTACCGGACTGAGGTGATCCGTGCGCTTGAGCGCGGACTCTTTCGGACCAAATCCGGACGACTCTTGCCCGATTGGGAACTCAAAGGGAAACAAGCCAAGGAAATTGTCGGAAACGTTCTCGGGTACGCATACCTCAAATCCGGCGATAACCGTGCACTCAAGCAGAAATTTCTCCAGATTATCGTCAAATGGAATGAGGGTGTCGGGACGATTGGTGACTATGAGACAGTCTCTCGTGGACGGTTTGCGAAGCTCCTCATGGACGCACTCTCCGACCCACGTGACATCGAGACGTCCGGCAAAAAATGGGTTGATGAGCGAGGCAACTACGAGGCGGAGATGCGGACTCTGCGGGTGCGCGATGGATTTGCATGGCGCGATGGATTCGGTGATCGCTACTTCCAGCCCGATAAGACACTCACAATCGAGGAGGCTCTTTACTTCGCGGATTTCTCCCTGGAGTCTGTGCTCGGACGGGCAGGGCTTCAGTAGATTATTACTAGAGGCATTGATTCATAATAAAAATCCCCAATCATCTTGGGGATTTTTATTATGAAAACGATTCGACTATCGAACAGGGAGGCCCGCCTCCATGGCGGCGAGAATCTCAGCTGTTCCGAGTGATGGACTTCCTCTGTCGTATGCCACAGTGGCCGACTCTTTCGCTGGTGTGAGCTGGCTGAGAATAGCGGAGGCCCCAGCACTTCCTACGAGCCCCAAAGCAATGAGTGACAGAGCAAATCATCCAATGCGTGCTTCTGAAAGAAGTGAGCTGAAACGCTCATTCATTATAGAAGTGAGGTTCGGTGCCTGAGTGCTCCCGCCTTGTGCATTGCGGATGCTTTCGTTGAAATCACTAAGATTGATAAGTGCCATATATTGAAAAATACACAAGTAAAACGTGGGAGAATTTTACTTATCAAATCAGCAAGTCAAACGATGAATTTACTTATTTCTTTTTATCGACTCATTCTTGGCTTCATAGAGTCAAGAATGAAATTAAATTTTCTTTTCCATTTTCTTACCTTTGTAAAGATATGTATGAGATGTGTCAAATGTATACGGGAGTCATGAGTCATGGTGTGTAAAAAATATGCCCAGTAATGGGCATATTACTAGGAGAAATTACTCGGTATCTCGTGTGAGTGCGAGGATCTCGTCTCGGAGTTCGGCTGCTCGTTCGAATTCGAGATTGGCTGCTGCCACGTCCATCTCAAGCTCCAGTCTTTTTAGGAGTTTGTCACGGCCCTTGCCCTTGAGCTCCGGTGTCTCGTAGGATTTTTTCTTGGATGGGAGGTCGAGCGATTTGATTCGCGATACCACGGTCGTAGGAGTAACGCCGTGTTTCGCGTTGTACGCCTGCTGAATCTCGCGACGGCGATTTGTTTCGCCGATGGCCTCGTGCATGGCTTGGGAGATCTTCGGCAGGCTGGTCTCTGGGTCGCGGGATGAGTACATTATGACTCGTCCGTTGCTGTTTCTGGCAGCCCGTCCGATGATCTGGAGGAGCGATCGAGTGGATCGCAGGAATCCGATTTTCTCGGCATCAATGATCGCGATGAGCGAGACTTCCGGGAGATCGAGGCCCTCTCTCAGGAGGTTTACTCCCACGATAATGTCGATGATTCCCTCGCGAAGATCCCGAAGAATCTCCAGTCGCTCTACCGTCTCGATTTCGGAGTGCAGGTAGCGCACTTTGAGACCATTCGAGGCAAAATACTCCGAGAGCTCTTCGCTCGACTTCTTCGTGATGGTTGTTACGAGAATGCGTTCCCCACGTCCGATGACCGTTCGCATTCGGCCCATGAGATCGTCCACCATGTATTCCATATCCGCGATCTCGATCTCGGGATCGAGGAGTCCCGTAGGGCGAATGACTTGCTCCGCAATCGCTTCGGATTTCCCCAATTCATAGTCCGCAGGAGTTGCCGAGACATAGATTCGTTGTCCCAAGCGAGATTCGAATTCATCGAACTTGAGCGGGCGATTGTCGAATGCGCTCGGGAGACGGAAACCGTTTTCTATGAGGCTCTCTTTGCGAGCGTGGTCCCCAGCATACATGCCGCCTACCTGGGGAATAGTGATGTGCGACTCATCGATGAACGTGAGAAAATCTTTCGGAAAGAAATCAAGAAGAGTCGATGGAGCCTCTCCCGCCGATCGCCGTGCGAAGAATCTCGAGTAGTTTTCAATCCCGTTTACATAGCCGACTTCCGAGAGCATCTCCAGGTCATACTCCACGCGAGTCTTGATTCGTTCGGCTCGCAGGAGATCTCCCGCGTCTGTGAAGTGCTTGATGCGCTCTTCCATCTCGGCACGGATCTGGGGCACCACATCGGCGACGGTCGCTTCGGTCGTCACGAAGTGCTTGGCGGGGAAGATTGCGATCATGGATTCTTCGGCAATCAAACGATTCGTTATCGGTTCTTTGCGGACGATCCGCTCGATCTCATCGCCGAAGAATTCGATCGAATAGTATTCCTCACGACTCCGGGGAAAAATATCGATAGTATCGCCGAGTATACGGAACATGCCGGGGTCGAAGTCGGTGGATGACCGTTCGAATTGCACGGCCACGAGCTGGGATATGAGTGTCTCAAGCCGTACGCGCTCTCCGGCGGAGAGCCGGATGATCTGGCTCTCGTAGTCCCGTGGATCCCCGATACCGTAGATACAACTCACGCTCGCAACGATAATGACATCACGCCGCGAGAGGAGGCTCTCGGTGGTGGCGTGCCGGAGTCGGTCGATCTCAGCATTGATAGTAGACTCTTTCTCAATATAGGTATCGGTCTTCTGGATGTATGCCTCGGGTTGGTAGTAGTCGTAGTATGACACGAAATAATGCACGGCGTTGTCTGGGAAGAACTCCTTGAACTCCTGCGCGAGCTGAGCCGTGAGAGTCTTGTTATGGGCCAATACCAGGGCGGGTCGCTCGAGCGTGGCGATGATATTCGCCATCGTAAAGGTCTTACCAGAGCCGGTCACCCCGAGGAGTGTCTGGTGTGCGTTTCCAGACTGCAAACTCGAAAGCAGCGTCTCGATCGCGCGAGGCTGGTCGCCGGTGGGAGAGTAGTCGGATCGTAGATTGAAGAGAGACATCGCAAGCGGGTGAGACGGATTGGATATTGTATCCGATTTTACCGCTTCTACAAATTCCGCCTCGATCTATATAATGGTTTGGTATGTGAGTGACCGAAGAAAGAAGTCCGCGAGATATACAAGTAGGAGGAGAGTAACGAGCGTGAAGAATATATCGAGCTCGGTACGACACCGACGAGCGAATGGGAGCTCTGAAATGACTGCCAGTACAGGAAAGAGCATGTAGGATCAATGTATTGCATATTCTCGTCCTTGTAGGATCGGTATGCAGAAGAGTGTCACAAAAACGATTTTCGACACGATCATGACCTTCCGCAAAAAAGAAAGCTTCATGAACCACATGAACGGGTGACGGAAATGCCGAACAGAAGGGTGAGACATAAACAATGATGAAAAAGAATAGGAAGCCCGAGAATCAGCGTTAGTCACATTGGTCTCATGGACTACACGGGTAGGGGATTTCCATTCTCCCTGCAGCATCAGATTCGAAGTCCAGCTGTGTCCATGCCATCGTAGTAAAGAAGAGGAATGTGATGAAGAGAAATCGACAAATTGCATCAACGATTCATCGCCATCGCCAGAGTGGTGGGAATTCGGACAGAATGATGAGTCAAATAATTCACAGAGATGCTATATCATGCTCGTGTGGTTGATGTGTCGATGTGAGAATGACAGAAGCGATACTTCATTTCGCTATGAGCGCGAAGATCCGTGGAAACCACGGATCTAGAAGCTGTTCGTATATTGTTTGTACGAGAGATAGAATAAGTCAAGATGATACTGCTTTGAGCTGGTTCATATGTCGACAATAATGCTATTGTAGATCTCGTCGAGAATAACCATGTGATGTTACAATTTCGTTAACAAGATGTATTTCATATTTAGAGTGTCCCTTCATCACGTACTATGATTGAATAATCGAATGGTTTGAGAATTTCGCGTACCTGTCACTCGTATCAAACTCCATTGAGAATACCGGTTTTACTTAACCATGTCCGAATTCCGTCGTTAGCATCGAAATCGTATTTATCAATAATTTCGAGCGTCCAGATCGATTTATTTGAAGATACGCCCTGCCCCCATATTTGATACTGTACTTTTCCGAACGCGTAATGTGGATCACCTCATTCGTTGGCAAAATTAAAGCTTCCGTTCAATTTGAATTCTCAAAGCGGATTTTTTCATTCCTTCTTTTAGTGCGTCTGACACCAAGTCTTTGTACCACTTTGTCCTTTTTGTTTTTTCAGAAATCTCACTTTTCTCATCGAGAAGCAGATATTGTCCATTTCAATTCATTGCATAATTGAGCATAAATGCGGCCATAGTATATCCAGATTCTTGTCACTTTTGTATAACGAGTTCGAGGAATTTTCGTACAGCATTGTCGATAATGGTCACAAAGATTGGGATAGGGTTAGTATCCCGCATCGCACAAAAACTATCTGGACGATACTGCTTGAAGTATCGAATATATCCCCTATGTTTTAGTGTGACTACATCTCCAATACCCCGAACACTTCCTCGAATGAGGTCTTGCCGCGCATCGCCTTGAGCACGCCGTCCTCCTGCATTAGTACCAGGTCCTGTTTGCGCGCGATATCGAGGATTTGTCGGGGACTCGCGCCCGAGCGGATCGCGTCGCGGACTTCGTCCGAGAAGACGAGGACCTCGTAGATCCCCATGCGCCCTTTGTACCCCGTGCCGTTGCAGTGTTCGCATCCGGCTCCGCGGTAGAGCGTGAACCCCTCCTTGTTGGCTTTTTCTACCGCGTGCATGCCGATATTGCCCATGATCGTTCGGATGATGGCGTTCTGGCTTGGATTCGCGGGTTCGCTCGTGCGGCAGTGGTCGCAGATGCGGCGTACGAGACGCTGTGCGATGATCATGTCGACCGATGACGCGAGGATATAGGGCTGGAGTCCAATATTCATGAGGCGCTCCACGGTTTCGAGCGCGTTTTTGGTGTGCAGTGTCGAGAGAACCAAGTGTCCCGTGAGCGATGCCTGGGTCGCGATGGTCGCGGTCTCTATGCCGCGAATCTCCCCAATCATCACGATGTCCGGGTCTTGTCGCAGTACGGCCTTGAGACCGCTTTCGTAGGTGTACCCGTCTTTCTCTCGTACTTCCGATTGCACGATTCCCGGGAGCTCGTATTCGATGGGGTCTTCGAGGGTGATAATCTTTTTCTCGGGAGTATTCAGTCCCGAGAGGAGACTATAGAGGGTTGTGGTTTTTCCCGATCCAGTGGGTCCTGTGACGAGAATCATTCCATTCTTCTTCTCAATCGCGCGGTCGATCTGGCGTTTGGCTGTCCACATGAATCCGAGTGCTTCCACGGGAGGGATGGACTTTCCGGAGTCGAGTACGCGACAGACTACCGATTCACCGTAGGTTGTGGGGAGCGAGGAGACACGAATATCGATTCGTTCGCCATTCTCGATGATCCGGTATTTTCCGTCCTGCGGGATATGCGTGATATTGATCTTGAGCTCGGCCTTGTACTTGATTCGCTCAAGCACCAGCTTGTATTCCTTATGAGAGAGAGTGAAGATCGTTGCGAGTCGACCATCGATACGCATCCGCACAGCGATGTCGAGTTCGTGCGCATCGTAGTGGATATCCGAACTTCCGAGTGAGAGCGCACCGAGTGTCATGAGTGAGAGCGCGAGGTCGCTGTTTTGTTTCGTCAGCGCATCACGTACGCGTGTGGCGAGCTCGAGAAAATTCTCGCTTCCATCCGTTCGAATCGATGAATCGCTCTTGAATGCTGTGGCGATTTCTTTTTGTGGTTCCGGTACGCTCATGGGTTTCGGATTGATTTCATTGTCCATGATCCCAGTGTAGCACATCACTTCGTATTTGCCCATATTTTTAATGCCGGATTCATCATGATCCGTTAGGATGACGACTTTTATTCCTCCGCAACAACCCCCATGCAACCTACCGCATCGCTCGATCAAAATGTTCTCGCGCAGATCGCCCGTGTCCGTCCTATGCTCTCGGAGTTTCTCACGGACGAGCTACTCGAAACAATCAAGGTCCCAGAACACGTCGCAGAAGCATCGCTCGTTATCCGCCGCGATGACGACTCGCTCGCCACATACCGCGCGTACCGCAGTCGTCACAGTACGGCCCGTGGACCCGCGAAGGGGGGGATCCGGTTTCATCCCATGGTCTCACGCGAAGAGGCTATTGCCCTCTCCATGTGGATGTCGTTCAAAACGGCAGTGCTCGACCTACCCCTCGGCGGCGGGAAAGGAGGGATTGTTGTCGATCCGAAGTCTCTCTCGAGGCGTGAACTTGAACGACTCTCTCGGGCCTATGTCCGGGCATTCCGCCACGACCTCGGCCCCGCACTCGATGTGCCTGCGCCAGATGTGAACACGAATGGAGAGATCATGGCTTGGATGACGGATGAATATGAGACGCTTGCCGGACAGTCCGCGCCGGGATCATTTACTGGCAAGCCGCTCTCGATCGGCGGCAGTCTCGGACGCGACCGCGCGACCGCACTCGGATGATTTATTGCCCTCTCCCGCTTCTACGAACGTATTGGCGAGACGCTCGTGGGCAAGACTGCTGTCGTGCAGGGCAGCGGCAATGCCGGATTGACTATGGCTCACCTCCTCGCGGATGCGGGTGTCCGGGTGATCGGGATCTCCGACTCGCGCGAGGGGATACATCTGGAATCGTGACTCGATATCGGCACGGTATCGAAAATCAAGGCTGAGCGGCGGCGAATCTCGGAGTATTCCGGCGTCCTGACTACGACCAATGATGAACTTCTTGAGATCCGGGCAGATATTCTGGTGCCCGCTGCGGTGGAGAATCAGATTCGCGCCGATAATGCCGACAAGATCCGCGCGGGACTCATGGTGGAGCTCGCGAACGGCCCGACCACGCCCGAGGCCGATATGACTCTCTCGAAAAAAGGAGTAACCGTGATCCCAGATATTCTTGCCAATGCTGGAGGAGTGACAGTCAGCTACTTCGAGCAGGTACAGAATGCCATGAACTTCTCTTGGACCCGCGATGAGGTGGAATCGAGACTTTCGGATCGTATGATCGCAAGCTTCGATGCTGTGTATGACCGTTCGATCAACGCGGGATCGACTCTGCGGGATGCCGCTCTTGCCATCGCGCTTGAGCGGATCATCCGTGCGAAGATTGATCGTGGGTTCGGATGATAAGAATTAGGTAAGAAATTTATTGACAAACATGATCATGAGCATAGTATCAGGAGATACATCCATTTACTTGTACGGTGTATGAGCTCGAACGCCCTCCTTGACGCTATTTCATCGGAAGATCGTCCCCAGGTCTTGGCTCTAGCGAAGAGATTCGAACAGAACAACACTCCGCTTAGCTACTTTGAGGGAGTATTTCTTACGCTTGCGGCACTCGAAGACCGTCTCTTGCTCATCGGCGCGAGAATCGCATTCGACACGCTTCGTGTGCAGCGAGTGGAATTGTTTCGGACGATTTCCATGAAACATGTCCCATCTGTCGCGAAAGCCTCTTGGCAGAGGATTCTTTCGGTTTTCGATCGAGCGGAGTCTGGAATGTTCTTTGAGAGAGTGGAAGATGTCCGCACGAACATCGCGGATATTCTGAGCGCACTCAAGGAGATCCGTTCACCGAGTGATATATTGGCACTCAGTCCGAACTTGCCCGATCCGAGCGATCTCCAACTAGCCCTTACAGAGAAAGCCGCTGAAAAACTCACGGCTGCCGCATCCCCGTTTCATGTACCGAGTGGATCAGATTCGGCCACATTCGTTTTTTCTCATGGTGCCCGATATGGGTCTGATTGATCTCCCGATGGTCTCGAGAGAATGGTAGGGAGAGCACTGGAAAAGGCTCGTATCGAATAGGAAACCGTTCGCCCCGGACGATTTCGAAAAACTTGCAAATTCGCTCCCTGTTGCTATGCTTGGGGAGTATTTTTTTTGTCCTCGTTTTATGATCGATCTCAAAATCCTGCGTAATGATCCAGAACTCGTGCGTGAGAGCCTTCGGCGGCGTCGTTCGAGTGTCGATCTTGATGCTTTTATTGTCCTCGATGCGCGATTTCGAGAAGAGCGCACCCGTATTGATACGCTTAAAAATGAGCAATCTAAAACAACCGACCGCGATCGAGCTAAGGCGCTCAAAGATGAGATCCGTGCTCTCGAAGAAGCATACAAGACACTCGAAGCCGAGCACGAAGCCGTATGGAAGTCGATCCCGAATCTTCTCCATCCCGATGCTCCGGACGGGGATGATGACGAATCGAATCAGGTGCTGCGCATGGTGGGGACACCTCGTGAATTTACGTTTATTCCTCGCGATCATGAGACGATCGGCGTCGCTCGTGGATGGATCGACAAAGAAACCGCTGCGAAGGTCTCGGGTGCGCGATTTACCTATTTGTTCGGGGATCTCGTCCTCTTACAGTATGCGCTCGCGACGTTCGTGACAGCGACGCTTACCAGCCGAGAGATGCTCGCTCGAATCATTGCTAATAATGGTCTCGTTGTTTCGGATAAGCCATTTATCCCGACGATCCCACCAGTGATCGTGAATCAGTCGACTATGGAGAAGATGGGGCGACTCCATCCCATGGATGAGCGATATATTCTCCACGACCAGGGGCAGGTGCTCATTGGGAGTGCCGAGCATTCGCTCGGGCCGATTCCGATGGATAAGATTTTAGAAGAGGACGAGTTGCCACTGCGATACTTCGCAAATACGCCGGCATTCCGTGGTGAGGCGGGGAGTGCGGGGCGAGATGTCTCGGGAATTCTTCGGGTACACCAATTCGACAAGATCGAAATGGAATCGTTCGTGGCACCTGAGGATGGACTTGCCGAGCAAGATCTCTTCGTTGCATTGCAAGAGTACTTCGTTTCGTCGCTCGGACTTCCGTATCGGGTCGTCTTCAATTCCTCTGGTGATACGGGGTCTATGGACTACCGTCAGCGTGACGTAGAGACGTGGATGCCGGGTCAGGACAAGTACCGCGAGACTCATACGTCTGACTACATGACCGACTATCAGGCGCGTCGCCTCGGCATCCGCGTGAAGCGAGCCTCGGGCGAGAAGCAGTACGTGCACATGAATGATGCGACCGCTATGGCGATGGGACGACTTCTCATTGCTATCATCGAGAACTACCAAAACGAAGATATGACCGTGACGATCCCCGAGGTACTGCGACCGTTTATGGGTGGACGGGAGAGGATATAATCTCCCTTCGCATGAAACGAGTAGCATTTTTCATAACACTTCTTGTTTGTATTCTGGTGGTATCGTCGTGCGGTACCCCATGGTCGTCCCGGCCTCCGGAAGAACCGATTGTTGTTGATTTCGAATCCCTCCTGAATCTCACAGGCACCATAACCTCGGCGATGAGCGACTTCTCGGAGACCCATGTCACTCAACCATCCGATGGGGTCACTGAGAGTCTATCCGAGCCTTCTGTACCCGAACTCGGTCCAAATCTCCGGACCGGAGCCGTACTGTCATGATCGCTCCGGACAGAATACGACGCCATGATTTCAGAAATTATCGCATCTTGGCCGAGTCTCGACTTCTGAGAACAGGCGGCCATACTCCAGCACCATGGGAATATATTCGTGCGTCTCGCCAAGGAAGGTATGATGGAACCTAAGGCTCTCCTCGAATTTTCTGACGTTACTTGGGAGATGTACGCGCCGTTCGTTCATGTTGGAGGCGAGTATTACCCGATGGGCGGATGCTCAACGCCCGTACCGGGCGAGTATTCTCCGCCGTGTGTCTTCGTGGATCGCCGTGTGTGAAGGGTTCTGGTGCCTGACTTGCCCCTCTGACACTTCGGTGGAATACGCGGTGACAAGGCCATAATGAGCTATGGCATCGGTGGAGGGTGTGGGGGGACGGTCTCCCATAGACTGCTCGATTCATCACTCTCGGTTATCTCGGAGATTCGTCACATTCAGTCCGACTGCGGACCACTGCGTACGGAGACGTTTGTTCGTATGGACACGGCTTCCGAGTTTCCGTTGAGCCCGGCCGTCGTTCTTGTGTTTTCCGATGGTGATAGCTCAAATCAGCAGTGTGCTGCGGCCGGATTCCTCCGTGATGGCGAAGACTGGCCGGACATCGACACTATCCGAGATCTTCGGGTGTTCGAGCGGCCGATCCCGTGCGAGATCAATGTGGACTATAATCTCGTCCGTCCCGACAAGCCGCTGCGATTTGTCTTCGACAGTAAGACGCATGAGTTTCCTTCGACCGATTTTTCACAGTTTCCGGGGCGTTGGGACCAGACTGGCACCGGCAGCATTCTCGCATGGCCGGAATAACCAGGATGGAGTGTAAAAAATCCCCCCGGAAGGGGGATTTTTTACCGTCTCTAAAAATCCCAGCTTCCCTTCAGGCTCGAAGACTGCGTGTAGTTCACGACCGTCGACTCGAAGAAGTTGCTGCGGTCGCCGTTGGCATCCTGCAGACGGTCGAGGTGCTTGTACGGATTCACGATGGTCTCGGGGTAGAGGGGTGCCACGCCGAGGAGTCCGAGCCGTTGGTTGGCGAGCCACTGGGTATAGTCCTCGATGGTCTGGGAGTTGATTCCCACGATGTTCTCGCCGAGGATGTGGCGCGACCACTCGATCTCCTGCTTCACGGCCGTGGCCATCATGTCGAGGATCACGGACTCGTCGTAGATATCCGGGAATTCCTTGCGGATCTCGCGGATGATATTGGCGAAGAGCGTCACGTGCGTGAGCTCGTCGCGGCGGATGTAGGCGATCATGCGGCCGGTCGCCGGCATTTTGAGGCCGTCTACGAGCGTGTCGAAGAACGCGAATCCGTTGTAGAAGTACACGCCTTCGAGCAGGTAGTTCGCGACGATCGCGCGGAAGAAGTTCGCGTCGGACTGCTCGTCGATGAAGTCCTGGTAGATGGCTCCGATGTACTTGTTGCGCTCCAGGAGAATGGAGTCCGTGCGCCAGAAGTAGTAGATCTCGTCGCGCTCGTGCGAGTCCACCACGGTCTCGAGGATCGTGGCGTACGACTGCGAGTGGATCGCCTCTTGATACGTCTGGATGGACAGGAGGAGATTCACCTCCGGGCTCGTGATGAAGTCCGAGAGGTGCGGGAGGTTCACGGTCTGGATGGAATCGAGGAAGATGAGGAACGACAGGATTCCCTTGTACGCGCGTTTCTCGTCTTCCGACAGGTCCTGGTGGAACATGCGGGCGTCGTCCTTGAGTCCCGAGACCTTCTCGGGTACCCAGAAATTGCCGATCATGACCTGGTACATGCTCTTGGCCCAGGGGTACTTCACGGCATTCAGGTTGAAGAGGCCGGTGGTCGTCCCCTTGATGATCGTCCGCACCGATACGTCGTCGTTTCCGGCGGGGTTGAAGAGGAGCACGGGATCGAGCAGATGGTCGTCTTTTTTCGCGTCTTTCTTGGATGGCATGGTCGTATGGTTAGAGTCGTGGAGTATAGACGGAGAGAGGGGATTTCGCAAGTCCCGCTACGCGCCGATCCGGCGGACGCGGATACCGGAGCGAAACCGCGTGTCTATGCGCAGCGGCCGCGAGAGCGACGTGCCGCGCGGAGAGCGCAGCTCGATCTCGAATCGCTCGCCCGGCTCGAGCGTGAAGGGCTCGAGCGCGAGGAGTTTGTCGATGTTCTCGGTGTGGAGCTTGCCCGCGATCTCCGCGCCGAGCGGCGGCAGCGGCCAGTCGCCCGCCACCGAGTGGCCGATCCACGTGTCCACGTCGTCGTAGAGGGGCGGACGGATATCTATACGCGACAGGAAGTCCGCGGGAGACAGCGACACCCCGCGGCTCGCGAACGCGATATGGTGGATATGCATGGGCGAGCCGTCCTCGTGCGTGCCGTCCGTGCGCGACACCGACACCACCAGCTCGCGCCGGCGGTCCTGCCACCAGGCATAGAGCAGGTAGCCGGCGCCGGCGAGGCCTGGCAGGTCGGTGAGGGAGATGGAGAAGAAGTCTGAGAGGGGCATAGAGTGTATTTACGACAAGCCTTTGAAGTCCCTTAAGATTCACCGCAGTATAAGCCAAGCTTGAGAAATATCTCGCTCAACTTGGTCTAAGACTCATTTAGGGTCGTGATGACTTTTAAAATAGTCTAACCAAAGTTTATGTTTTGTTATCTCATTTTGACTTGCATTATCATCGAGTAGTAGACTTCTATACTTTTCGTAATGCTCTGAAGATAATTTTTGCACCTCTCAGAAAGCATTAGCTTGACATCTTATTGTGTTTGAAAGCTTTTTCACATCTTTTCTTAATTTTTTTGCATCCTCGCTATCTTCGCAATCGTCAATTATTGGCAGAAAATAAAAGAAGTATTGCATGCTAATAAATCATTCATTGTCTTCTTTGTATGCCTCATAACTATGAATTTTATCATAGTAACGATTCGTTTCGTTACTTGAATCATCCATAGAATATCTACCTACTATATTCCTTAATGAAGTCAGTTTTGGCGGAGTGCTTCATTTTTCCTGAAACAGTTGCTCTATATTCCACATCAAAGAATTTGTATCGTGAGTTTCTATCTTCTCTGCTTTTCATCATAAATGCAGGATAGACTTGCAATACTCTTCCGTGGCATGTCGGAAATTGTAAATAATTGGGTTTAGCAATATTTCAAATCAATTGAGCTTTGAAACGCGGAGTCATAAGTCGATAGATTTATCTGTCCACATTCTCTCCACGAAAGCTTTCTCATTGGAATTGTGGCAAAAGTATAATTTGCTTGCTATTTGTACGAGTAAATGTGCACCCTGAAAGTAGCTTTCTCAAACATGATCTACTATTTTTTCAAAGACTTCTTTTTTCATAATTCTTTTATTGACATATAGTAGGAAATTTTCTACCCACTACAACTCACACAGTTGTCCTTATTTTCCACCTCTCCCGAGAGCGATCGCACGTAGTACACGGTCTTGATACCCTGCTCCCACGCGCGGAAGTAGTAGCCGTAGAGCATTTGGGGGCTCACGCGCTTCGGGTCGATCATCCACTCGAAGCTGATGGCCTGGTCCACCCAGCGGTAGATCACGGAGATCATGTCGATGACGTCGTTCATGTCCATGTTGACGTACTCCTTGTAGAGCCAGAAGTTCGAGGCGTCGAGCTTGGGCGCCACGCGCACGGTGGGGGAGGAGAGGTTGGTCTCCACGAAGTATTTCTTGTAGATGGGCAGGAGCGCGGCGGTGGTACCCACGAGTCCGGCGGTAGACGTATTGGGTGCCGGGGCGGTGTGGTAGCTGAATCTCACTCCGTGCGCCGCCATGTCCGAGAAGAGCGCGTCCCACTTGGCGCGGTATTCGTCCGATTGCGCCTCGGCCATGAAGTCGGCGCGGGTGCGCCCGAGGAGTATTCCCCGCGAGTATTCGCTGCCGTCGTAGAGGTCGTACTTGCCGCGCTCGCGGGCGAGATCCACCGACGTGCGGTAGGTGGCGTAGGCGTAGCGCTCGAAGAGTTCATTCACGTGCTGGCGGGCCCGCGGGGTGTCGTAGGCGTAGCCGTGGGTGGCCAGGTACTCGGCCATGCCGAGGTAGCCGATCCCCACGCTGCGGTACCGCAGCGACGTGCGGCGCGCTTCTTCTATGGGGAAATAATTGAGGTCGATCACGTTGTCGACTATGTGCAATGCCACCTCCAGGATGTCGTCGATCACGTCGGGCTCGTAGACCTTCGCCACGTTGATCGAGGCGAGGTTGCACGTCACGAGGTCGCCGGCCTGGTAGCGGATAGCCACGGTGTCGTCTCCCTCGATGGTCTCCGAGAGGAATTTCGTGGGGCTCATGTTCTGCGCGATCTCGGTACAGAGCTGGGTGGAGTAGACGGCCCCGGCGTGCTTGTTCGGATTGAGTCGCTGCACGGTGTCGCGGAAGAAGACGTAGGGCATGCCCGTCTCGACCGTGGTCTTGAGGAATTTTTTGAAGAGGTCTTTGGCTTTGATCGTCTGCTTGAGCTCGAGCCGGTCGTCGCGTTCCATCTTCTCGTATTCGCGGTCGAAGTCCTCGCCGAAGAAATCCTGCAGGCGGTAGCCGTACACGCGCTCGATTTCGTTGGGGTCGAAGAGGGTCCAGTCCCCATCGTCGCGCACTCGCCGCATGAAGATGTCGGGCGTGCTCATGCTCGGGAAAATATCGAAGGACTTGGCGCGGATGTCGCCCGTCTCGGTCTGGAGGTCCAGGAAGTCGTGGATATCGCGGTGCCACGCATCGAGCGTGACCGAGATCGACCCGAGGCGCGATCCGAGCTGGTTCACGGCCACGGCCGTGTCGTTGATGACCTTGATCCAGGGAGCGGCTCCGCCGGAGACCCCCTTCACGCCGCGGATCATGCCGCCGCGGGAGCGGACATTGCCCATGTATACCCCGATTCCCCCCCCGAACTTGGAGATCTGCGCCATGTTCTCGATGGCGTGGTAGATGCCCCGGAGATCGTCGTCCACGCTGATCTTGAAGCAGCTCGAGAGCTGGTGGTAGTTGGTCCGGGCGTTGAGGAACGTGGGCGTGGGCAGCGAGATTTTTTGCTGCGAGCACGCGTCGTAGATCCGGAAGGCGAACTCGAGGCGCTTCTCGGCGGGCTCGGGGATCGCCAGGAAGAGCGCTGCGCTCATGTACGCCTCCTGCGGCAGCTCGCGCACGATCTTATTAGGATTGAGCAGGTAGCGCTTGCTGAGCGAGAGCACGGTCGTGTAGGTATACTCCATGTCGGTCTTGGCCCGCAGGTGGCGTCCGGCCGCGAGGATATCCTGTTCCGAGTAGTATTTGTAGAAGTCCTTGTAGTACAGGCCGCGCTCGATGTAGTCGTCGAAGAGGGCCTTGTACGCCGTCGGACGGTAGACGTCGTCGTGTCCGATCCCGCGGTTCTTGATCGCCTGCTTGTAGAGGTCGAAGAGAGCGAACCGGGCCGCTACTTCCTGCCAGGCGATGTTCTCGACCGAGATGAGATCGAGGCAGGTCTTCACGAGCAGTTTCGCGATATCCTTGGTCCGGATGTTCTCCACGAGGTTTTTCTTGAAGGCGTCCACGAGGTCCTCGAACGCGCACTTGTCCCCATATCCCTGCACGGCGCGGTCGAACATGACCCGGAGCTTCTCAAGATCGAAGTACTCCTTGGTTCCGTCGGACTTCGTTACCTTGAGCTTCTGCTGCTCGAACTGCTTCACGAGTTTCTGGTGCCGCTCGGTACGCTCATCGCGGTGCTCGGCGCGGTAGATGATGTAGGCCTTCGCTACGCTGTACTTCTCGTGGCGCATGAGCATGCGCTCCACGAGGTCCTGTACGAACTCGATGTCGGCGGTCGCGGCGTCCGCGGCTTCGACCGCGAGGTCGAGCTCGGCCACGATCGAGTCGACCACTGCCACGATCGATTCTTTCTCGAGCTCACCCACCGAGTCGTAGGCTTTTTCAATGGCTTGTTCGATCCGCGATCGATCGAAGTCCACAACCTCTCCGTCACGCTTTTTGATCCGTCCGATGGGCATAATGAAAGGATTTCTTGGGAATTACGGACCACAATATGTGGTGTCAGATATTTATATCCATACACCATATGTGGTCAAATTTTTCTTTCGAGTTTTCCCTTCAAAAGTGATTGCAATATTTCCCGGGGGTTGTATACTATCCGTCTGGTCTCGTCTCTTGCCGACTGCCTCGATGCGTACGTTTCTTCGATTCTTCGGATTTCCTGCGATCCTCCTCGGGTCTGTGTGGTTTTTCCATCTTTCCGTTTTCGCCTATTCTTCGTCTGAGTGTGCAGATCTCTACGGGGACTATGCCACATCCAACGATTACGGCTCCTGCGAGTGTCGCGATGGGTACTCTTTCGGATTCCGGACGCTCTACTACGGCGATACGCCTGTCCGTCTCAAGCGGTGCGTACCCGCACGCGAACAGTGCGAGAGTGTTCTCGGAAAGCACTCCTACTACAATGCTGATAGCGAAAACTGCGTCTGCGATGCCGGGTATCTCCAGACGCGCGTGGGTGATGACCTGCGCGAATGCGTGAAGGGGGCCGATTACTGTCAGGAGACCTACGGCAAGCTCAGTGCTTTCGACAAGAAGACGAATGGTTGTTTCTGTGTGGAGTCCGAGCTGCGGTCGAGCACACTCGGATCCGGATTTACCTGCATGTCGTGCACACAGATCTACGGAGCGAATAGCTGGTTCAACAGCCGGACAAACTCGTGTGAATGCCAGGCGGGATACCAGCTCTCTCCGGATGGAAACCGCTGTATGCTCAAACCAACAAAATCCGAAGATACCCGCATCGGCAGTGCCGAACTCTACGCCCGGATCGACAAGATGGTGAATGCCTACTTCTACAAGCTCACGAAGAAGCCCAAGTACGAACAGATCCTCTTTCTCACCAAGCTCTATGACAAACTCAATGAGCGTATAGGTACGGCCACTTCGCCGCTCAAGATCGAGGTCTACGTCTATATCCGCGGCCTCGTGGAGCGCAAGCTCAACTCGATCCGGCCGAAATAACAGTGATGTTTGTGCGTGATTCCCAAATGAGGCCTAATAACGCCCCATTTTTCTATACCCGAAGGCTTACGCTTCCTTCGTAAAATCACCATCTGTCGGATGGGAGATGGATAGCTTCCGAGTGAAGCGAGGACAAACAAAGCTCGTAGCTTGCCCATAAGGTGAAAAAAGCCCCCCACCTCACGTGGGGGGGGGGGGGACTATTTGCCTGTTCTCGAAGTGGGTGAATCCTATTGAGATTTTTCCATTGACCACCTCCGCATGCACGCATCAAAATCAGCGGCACCTTTCCTAGCGTTTTCTAGCATGTCCGCTATAAATGCAGCAAGAGTATCTGGGTGCCGCCAGCGCGCGAAATACAATACTCGTGCTGCAACCATGTGTCGGAGAAGATTGTGGCGGTCGTGGCTGATCTCCGCGGTAACGGTGTCTATCTGGGCAACTACTTCGGCACTGAGAATGCCGCTCGTGCCCATGCTCGAGATCGATTGATTGGCAAATGCCCCGGGGAAGAAACTTTTGAATTCCATCTTGCGTGATGACAGGAGAAAAATATGTAAAGATATTACGCATTGTGTGTATAAGTCAACCGTCTGCCCCGACAAAAAACCCCGCCAATCTTGGTAGATGGCGGGATCCAGAGTTTGGGTGCCTCGAGCGCATTTCCGAGAAAAAGGTTTGAAGTTCGGAAAGCGACGGGAGTGCGGGTGTCCGATTCTCGTTCGGACGGACGCATGGACGGATCCATACGACTTACCCCGCTTCGGAAAGGATATTAGAGAGGTATGTTCTCCCGACCTCTTTTTTGGTGTTTTTTTGGATTGGGGGAGTCATACCGACTGGTCCGAACCGGATGATTCCGGCCGATCGGTATGGCTCCCCCGTATTTTACATGGTATCCCGTCCGAATCACTCGATGAGGATGTCGTCTCAGGATGGTATGTATTTGTATTTTGTTGTTTTGTCCGGGTCCAACGTGAGATGCGTTGTCCCTTTCGCGGAGTAAGATTTGTTCATGAGCGGTTCGTATCGGGGCTCCCCGTACGAGACATAAACATCATAACGCAATTCCGCCCGCCTGTAAAATATTCACTCTTGCCAGAGTCTGATAAGTGTGATTAAGGCTATATTAATAGCGAATAATCATCTCTGTTGAGCCAAAACTAAAGATCATATCAAAAAACAGGAATTTTCTCGTTTCGAGCGTCTTTGGTCATTTACCGATCTACTTTTTTGTACGTACAGACTTTCTTGCCATCTCTTTGTCCGATAAAAAACCCTCTCGTGAGAGAGGGTGGGGTAGTAGTACCGAGTCTAGAGCATCGTCAGGACATCCTCGGCATCCTGCTGGTCGGTATCGTTTGCCTGAGCCTGGGCAATACGCTTCTTGCTCTCGCGATACTGGAAATCCTGCCACTCGATGAGGTGGTTTTCATTGAGCTTTTTGATTTCTTCCTGGTATTTGACTTCGAGCTCCTCAAGTTTGCGACGCTCGGTCTCGAGAATATCGAAGAGCCGGTCGACCTGCTCTGGCGTCATGGACGGCAAAATATCGAACCAATATTGCTTCTCGTTATTATCCATCGACTCCGTCCGCAGTACGAGCTTCACAAGCTCGGCGTACTGTGCCTGGATCTCGTCGAGAATCTGGAAGGTGAATCCATCCTGCTGAATCGTGGCCATAACGTCTCGAAAAAAGATGTGGTATGGAGTCATTATAGCCTATTTCTCCTGAGTCGCAAAATTCTCGCATCCCGAGTTCGTGTCTTTGTGTTTCCGGATATACTCGTATGGCATCCAAAGAAATTTCCAAGAAATATGGCAAAACAGCTCGCGAAGCGGCATTTTCGATCCTTTTCCCGGACAGTTTTCCGTACCATCGAGGCGAGCCGTCTGTATCGTTCGCTCGCTTCCAAGCCGGTATTCATCCGGATCGCCCTCGCCCTTCCTATTTTTCTGTTTGGCATTATTGCATGGCTCACGCCGATTCCTGGAGGTGTTGTCATCCTCGTGCTTTCAGCTGCCATGCTCTTCCCTATGCGGACGGTGCGATCATGGGTTGCACGAATGATGCACCGGTCGAGGATTCTCTCGCTCTATGCCTGGTGGCTCCGACGTCGCCATGGAAACCGAAATCGGTCAACGAAATAGCCATGGACTTTCTTCAGTATCGTCCTTCGCCCCATTTTGCTGCGAAGGTCGAGACACTCTTGATGACCGGAGTTGATGCGATCGTAGCAGATTTCGATCGGACGATCACGGAGAGTTCGAGTCCAGCATCCTTCTGACTGTTGCGCGAAGTGATCCGGATCGGTCGTGCCGACCTTGTCGCCCCACTTGATGAAGCCTATATGGCGGCCTCTGAGGAGCTTGATCGGCTCTATGCCTCACGCGAACACGAGCCGCACCATACGTTCGCTGAGCTCTCCGCGATCTGTGACGAGTGGTGGGAGCGGGCGTTTGACATTATCGCGCAATACCGGGTCTCGGCGGGCGTCTTCTCGGTACCGTTCCTGCATCCGGATACGAGCGGCCTCATGCCGATTCGTCCTGGCATGATCGAGCTCATGCATGGGGCGGATGCTTGGCGGGTGCCGTTTATTGTGTTCTCGGCAGGGATCGGAGATGTAGTCTGCGCCTGCTTGCGTTCGTACGGCCTTTCTTTCGGTCGAATGGAGATCGTCTCGAATATGTGTCGTTTCGAGGAGGATGGACGTTTTCATGGGCGACTCGAAAATTCGGAGGTTATTCATTCTTTCTCAAAGAATGAACGACATCTTGGAGGGCTCGATCGTTTTTCGCTCACGAATCGGTCGAATCTTCTGTTGTTCGGTGATTCGCTCGGAGATGCTGGAATGGTGAGTGATGCCGAGGGTCGGACGGTCATTCGGGTAGGGATCTGCACAGCAACGAATCCTGAAACGATCGAGCGATATCGACAAATGTTCGATGTTGTTCTTATGCCCGATGAGGTAGACCAATTCTGCCGGTGGATTTCCACTCTGTTGCTCGCCGACCAATGAAAAACCGAGGATTAATCCTCGGTTTTCTTTTTGCGGGCCGGAGCTGGTTTCTTTGGTTTCTCTTTTGGAGACTTTGCGGAAGCATCATCGGTTTCCGGTGACTCTTCCTTTTTACGAGAAGTGCGACTTGTCCGCTTTTTCGGTGCCTCCTCCGTTGGGGCCGGCTCTTCGGGAGTAATGGGCACGCGTGTCTCGTCCGGCAGTATAGGCTGGTTTTCGGACGGTTCAGACGTCGTGGATGTCGGAGTGTTCGCGACCGATGCCTGCCAATCCTTGAGCCAGTCCGGGAG
>DDBV01000015.1:503-36492 GCA_002335145.1 Patescibacteria group bacterium UBA2023 | reverse complement strand
TCCACCGGAGCTGTTTCGGCCGGAACTTCTGGAGTGGTGACGGATTCCGGAGTGTCACCCGTTTCCTTCGGTGTTTCGGGGGTTGTTGCGGCCGACTGGCTTGCATTCCAATCCTTGAGCCAGTCCGGGAGATCCTCTTGTCCCGCTGCCGGAGCTTCCACCGGAGCTGTTTCGGCCGGAGTCTCGGGTGTCTGAGGCGATACTTCGGAAATGGTCTCCGGAGTCGGGGAGAGGACTTCCTGGACCTCTTCATCGAGCTTCTGATTATCAACTCATTTGAGCCAATTCGGAAGATTTTCGTTCGTATCGTCTTTTTGAGCACTGTCCGTATCCTCTCTCGGCCCTTCGGACACGGTGTCTTGCGCTTCAGGCTCGTTCATCCACGATGGGACCGACTCGTTCTGCGCAGCCTCATTGACAATCTCGGACTCATCCGCTCATTTGAGCCAGCTTGGGAGCTTCTCATTGGGCTTTTCATCTCCAGCTCCCAGAGCGTTCGATGGGGTGGTTTGTGCGGAGGTTTCTGGTGTTTCACTCGCTGCGGCGACCGGTGTTTCGGTACTGGCGAGTGGGTCGATGGCCGGCATTACTGGTTTTGGTTTCGGTGTTTCCTTTGGAGTCGGAGCGGCCTTTGGCTTCTTCTGAGTGAATGACTCGATGACATAGTCCTGGAATCCGAGCCCCTTCTTTGTATTCGAGAGCTTGAATTTGACGAAGAACACGAGGAATGCGAAGAAGAAGAGGCCGATAATGACAAGGAATCCGTAGAGAATGTACCGGAGGAACGAGTAGAACGAGCCGAGCGCGGATGTTTCCTCTGCTTCTTCGGTCGTGGTATCGGGAATATTGTCGACTCCCCCGTAAATGATCGTCTCTATCTGTGCACGGATGAGGAGTTTATCGTCGTTGCTGATGGTGGAATCGTTCTTCACGATTTCGAGGATCTCGCTTCCGAGCTGCTTGTTGAGTTCGGTATTTGTTGGGTGAGAGAGGATCTCCGAGAGATTCGAGTCGACCTTTGCGTAGTCTGGATTGTCTTGGGGAATGAGATTTCGGACCACGGATGCCGCGAGGTTCACATCGCTTACAGCCTTATCATCGGCGAAGAGGAATCCGTCAAGGAGGTCATAATACTGTTGTTTGACCGGGTCATCGATTCCAGTCATGCCTCCGATATAGTCCTCGAATGCAATGATGGATTTGGTCTTTTCCCGAGGATCGAACCAGTTTTCCTGAAGTTGTGCGAGGTGTTCCATGAGATAGAGACGATCTCCCTCGGGCGCAGATCGGATGAGATCCTTGATTTTCTCGAGTCCTACTCGATCACGATCGGATATAGCCCCGGCAGCTGCATCGGCCTTGGTTTCGAGCGTGGTCTCATCGAGTTTCGGCTGACGGTAGGCGAGGACGACTTCGAGATCTTCGGAATCGATGACAGTTCCATCGGCATCGTAGAGAGAGAATCGCATCGATACACGGTCTCCCGTTGTCGAGAATGTGCGAATGACGAAGGGTGATCCATCCGTGACGGAAGGAGTCTCGGAGTTATCGGCGTCATCGTTCGGTGAGCCGTTGAGATTGGAGTCGACCGCGGTATTGGTATCGATCTCGTAGCGGGCGATCGTCTTCCCCGAGGCAGACTTCGACTCTCCGAGATAGATCACGAGACCCTGTCCTTCTCGATCGAGCGTCACGGTTCCACCCTTCGACCTCGGGTAGACGAACGAGATGACACCCGCAGGCTCTTTTGTTACCCGCAGTGCGTTGATTTTGTCGGTAGAGAGGAGCTTGCTCACTTCCTTGTTGCTCTCTCCGTCCGATACGCGCAGAGTCATGGTTTCTGGGAGCGATTCCCCGAAGTCATGCACGAATGCATCGGTCGCATCTGAGTCTACTCCTTCGGCCGTCCAGCGACTCGAGTTATAGACGCCCTCACTCGTGTTGACGAAGAGGATCTTGTTGCCGATACCGAGCATATCGAAGTCGGGCTTGATGACGTTGCGTACGACGATGGTCTGCGTGCGGGTATTCGAGATTCCCTTGTAGGTGGCCTTCACCTTCATATTGTAGGTGCCGGGGAGGGAGTAGGCGTGCGTGATAGATGACTCGTTTGTCGTCTCATCGTAGAATCCGTCACCGTCAAAATCCCATTTGTATTCTACCCCGGTCGTAAGCGGTGTTTCCAAGACATTCTTGGTGCTCACGGAGAATGAGACATCGGTATTGGTGAAGACGGACGTACTCGAAGTCGTCAGCGAGATGAGAGGAGTGTTGATATTGTCGGATGCGAGCGAAAGGGAATACTGCTCCTCGCGGATTTCCCGGGAATTTGTCTTCGTCCCATTGGAGTCTTCCATCACGACTCCGAAGTAGTAGGTTCCGGTGATTTTCGGAATGACGAAAGATGTGCTCGGTCCTTGGGTGATGCGGAAGTCCTGTGGCTCGGGATCGTTGTCGGTGTAGTAGTACCAGAGGTACGAGACGATTACTCCGTCGCGGTCCTGGGCGTTCGTCGCTGTGACGGTCACGATCACGGGGTCATTCTCGGTATTTGCGGAGACCTGGAGATTGGTGAATTCCGGAGGCAGATTCACAACCCGGACGAATGTCGCAGTCGTATGGCGGCGATTCGTCTTCTTGTCCACGACCGTGAATGTCACCGGCGTACAGCCGAGCTCATCAAACTTGTACGAGAACGATGCCTGACTCGATGAGCGATTGTCTCCGTATTTCCAGATGTATTCGAGGTCGCTTGAGAGTCCGTTCGCATTGATACTCTCCATTCCGTTGAATTCGATGGGAGTCGCGCGGTTTGCAACGTACGCGGCCTTGCCCGAGCACTGTGCCGACTGCTCGTAGAGTGTCTGGCTTTCCTGGGTTATGCCGATGAGGGCGAACGGAGAATTTGCTCCGACAACGTGGACGGCCCGACTGATGCTATTATCGCCGCTCGTATTCGCCTCGCGGACACGAACCGTGACACTGTATGATCCGGCGGTCTTGTAGACGTGCGAGACCCGTCCGGATGTCGTGGTATCCGTGCTTCCATCGCCGAAGTTCCACTCGAAGATTGAGGCCTTGGGAGCGTCCACGAACATTGTGACGGATTGTCCAGCCCGAGCAATCTTTGGGCTCGCAGTGTAGCGCACGGCCAGGAGCGAATCAATTTGGATATCGCGTGTCACGAGAGCCTCGCGTCCGGTCTCATTGTATGCCCGTAGGACGATCCGGTGATTCCCGAGAGTATTGAACGTATAGGTTCCGAGCGCGCCGTTTCGTGAAGGATTATCGAGCTTTACGACCGTTCCATCTACCGACCATTCGTACTTGAGTCCCGCGCTCGAAAACGTGTCCGGATCGTAGCTCCGGGTCGCATCGAGTGTCATGGTGTTGGGGAGTTCCATATTCGCAATACGCGCATCGAATGAAACAATCGGCTCGCGCGGCTCAATGACGACAGTGATCGAGTCGGTATCCTCTTTGGCGAGAGGAGTGGTGGTGCGGAGGCGGATCTGGTAGCGTCCGGTCTTTGTGAACGTATAGGAGATATTGCGCTGTCCCGACTGGAGCACGATCTTGCTGTTTTGGAGGTCAACAATCTCCCAGAAGAATTTGAGCTGGAGATCGCTATAGCTGGTGCTCGCGCTGAAGCGGAGCTCTTCCCCGACATTGCCGGTTTTCGAATCCGCGCTCGACTGGATACGCGCTATTGGATCACGGACTTCGAGGTCGAATTTCTTAATAATTGTCTTGTTTTCATTCGTTCGCATGGTGAGGGATACCTCGTAGATCCCTTCGCTCGCGTAGACAGTCTGTTCGATGCGCGGAAATCCCGTCCGGGTAATGGATTTTCCGTTTCCGAAATTCCACGAGGTGCTTGTGATCTTTGTGCCGTTGCCGACCTCGGTCGCTGTCGCATCGAAGAGGATTCCCGCCTCACCTTCGCGAGGTGTTACCTTGAATGTATCGAGATCCGTCACGTCGTTGCCGTTCACGAAGAGGCGCGTGGACCCGATGCGGGGGAGGACGTTGATCTGGACCTGCGTCTCAAGTGGGAGGACATCGGTCTTGCGATTCGAGTTGATGCTCGCGGAAGCTGCCGTGAGAAATACTGTATAGACGCGTTCTTCCTTGAAGGTATAGGAGATGCTCGGTCCCGTACCGATGACAGACTTTCCGCCATTCGGTTGTTTGAACCACCAGATGAAGTTCTCTTTCGGGATCGGGATTCCGGACGGATCAACCACATCGGACGCGCGCAGACTTACCGTCATCGGGGCGTTTCACTCACGCGGAGTGGCAGTCGCCTTTCCTTTCACTTCACCGATTTTAATGTTCTGGGTGAAATTCACGAGTGCCTCGGCGAGGTCTTGGGTACGAGCTTCGGATTCGGTGTTCTTGAGCAATACCTCGATCGCGGCATCGACCTTATTAGCGAGATTGGTATTGTAGATACGGTCTTTTTCATCGGGGAACGTGACTCGCGACTCTTGGACGATTGACCGAAGCTGCTTGAGTGTTGTATCGGAAATTTTGCCGCTTACCGTGAATTGTCGCTCCATCTCGGCCATGAGTAATTCTATGGATTCGCGGTATCCTGAGAATGAGGAGAGATCCGGCAGGCTCGTATCTGCCGCGTAGGCCGTGGGTACGAACGTGATGCTCGCCCGAGTAAGGTTGATGACGAACTTCGTGATGGAGTATGCGAGGAATATCACAATGAGACCGAGCCCCACATAGAGGATGATTTTCTTTCCTTTGCTCAGTTTCTCATCTTCTCCAGCACCCGTAACTATGAGGAATCCCGCGTAGATGATGTAGATCACTCCCACGATCGCGAGGAAGACGAGCAGGTACGACACCACGTCCTGGATGTACTGGGAAGCGGTCCGGTCAGTCTCGATGTTCTGTATGTCGGTGGCCACGATCTCGAGTCCTTGGTCGATACCACATTCTCCACGGTCGTCACAGTAGGGAACGGAGCTTCATGAGTCGCAGTCTCCGACACCGAGAAAACAGGTCGCTTCAGCCGAGAGTGGCATCAGGAGTGCGGTGGTGAGCGCGATGATTCGCAAGATCTTCATAATCGGGAACGAAAAGTACTTTCCACCATGTTACCCTATCGGCCCGGGAAAAGCAAAAAAACGCCCGTCCTACTGGACGAGCGAACAAACGGTATCGAGCTGCTTCCTATTGACAAATTTATCGTATGAGCAAGAGATGTATTCTTGGCTCTTGCGGACCGAGTCGTTGAGGTCCGTTGTGCCATAGTTTGCGAGTATTGCATCGATACTCTCACGGAACTTGTCGGGTAATCCGGAATCGAATCATTCCAGCGAAACGCCCTCCACCATGAAATGTTCGTAGCGCACACGTGGCAACTCTTCATCGAGTGCCTTGTCCATGAGTCCCGCTTCAAGCGAGCGATATGCTGGGAGAGTCGAAGGAAATGCTGTGAGATATGCTTCTTGCGCTTCTTGTGTGGCGAGGTACGAGATGAAGTCGAATGCTGCTTGTGGCTCTTTGGCGAAGCGGGAGACGGCGAAGTACCGGTATGATATGATGTTTCGTCGAGTGTCTGCCTCTGTGGATATCTGCGGAAGTGGCGCGGTTCGTACGAATTTCTCCGAGAGCGATTTTTCATCTCCCGCGCGTTTCATTGCCTCTAGGATTTTCTCGAGCGTAGACGGATACCCAACGATCATTCCAATGTCTCCGCGCACGAAGAGATCGATCGTATCGAGATAGAGTGAATCCATCTTTGGCTCGAGCGTCTTTATGGGATTCTTTTGTTCTTGCGCGAAAGATGCGTATCCCGCGATTGCGGCCGATGCCTGCGTATCGGTGAGGCGAGTGTACGTATCTACGCCGTTTTGCAGGAGGAGTGCTTCCACGGTAGCATCAGCCCCTGGCACGTAGCGGCTCGGGAGTCCGAGCCCCACCGGGGCATACTCCGTGGATTCGTTGGCAGCAATCTCGGTATCGAGGTCGCTCCAGAGAGAGGGGACGTTGCGGATGAATCGAAAATTGTAATAGAGCGCAAGCGTTTCGTATCCCATTGGCACTCCCTTGAGTCCGTAGGCGGTCACTTCGTTTCCGTCTTCATCTTCGGTCTTCTCGGTGAGCACGAGCTCATCGAAGGCCTTGTTGAAATTCTTGGAGAATTCGTCCACATTGATGACCGAGTTCGGAATCTCATAGGTCTTGGTTCGGAATTTCGCATCACCTCCGTTATTGCTCACCATGAAAATATCGGGGGAATTGCCATCCGCGATAGTGTCAATGAGGATATCCTCGTATTCGCTCGCGTTTGAGAATTTCGTGAATTGGATTTCGGTATTGGTATAGTCGGGATAGCGGTTCTTGAATCCCTTGATAATCTCGGAGTATCCGGCCGTTTCGTCTGTGAGGAGCCACACCTGGAGTGTTTTAGCTCCGGTTCAGTTGCTTTGGGTTTCCGCGTTATCGGTCTTCTTGGCTCCACTCATGGCGAATCCTGCCACGGCAATGAGGAGGACGAGTCCGCCGATGATGGCGAAGAAGGCGATTTTTTTGGGGGACATTTGCGATTGATGCTAAACGTTTTCTGAAGTCGCATTGTACCATGCGCCGGGGCGTTTTCAAATTTTACTTTCCGTCTTTTTCCTATACACTGCGCTCTTCTTATGCGAAAAGTAGTAACAACCTCCATGAATTTCCTGCTTCGCACGTTCGGCTGTCAAATGAACTACGCCGACAGCGAGAAGATCATCATGATTTTGCGACAGTCGGGACTCGGCCGTGCGACCGAGCTCGATGATGCCGATATTGTTATTCTCAATACCTGCTCCGTCCGACAGAAAGGGGAGGATCGAGTCTTCGGCTACCTGCGCGAAGCAAAGCGTCTCGCCGAGCGGCGCGGACGTCCGATGCTCCTGGGGCTTACGGGCTGCATGGTCCGAAAGACCGGCATCAACGCGCGCCACTACCAGACGGTTCGTAAGCGCGAGGTGCCGAAATCGATTGAGCGACTCGACTCGGCCGAATCGATCTTTAACAGCGATGACAAGATATTCGGACGGTGCGATCTCGCGGATTTCGTTTTTCGCATCGAGGAGACCGGATACCTGACCAAAATTCTTACCGCCCTTACGGGCCAAGACATAGGTAACGATGCGGCATACCAGGAGTATCTGCGTCTGCGTCAGAGCCAGGAAAACAAATGAAGCGCGAACGTCATCATTCAGACAGGATGCGATAATTTCTGTTCATTCTGCATTGTGCCGCATACCCGCGGTCGGGAGCTCTCGCGTCCGCAAGAGGAAATTGTGGACGAGGTGCGGCGGGTGGTAGGGGAGGGGTCGCTCGAGGTGACGCTCCTTGGTCAAAACGTGAATAGTTATGGCAAAGAGACGAAGAAATCTCTCTGGAATACGGAGTCGCTCACATGGAACTCGGTCGACGTAAAAACACCCTTCCGCGAGCTGCTCGATGCGGTAGATGCTGTCCCGGGTCTGGATCGAATTCGATTCACGAGCTCCAATCCGCACGATATGACACGCGATATTCTCGATGCACACTTCGAGCTGCCACGCCTCTGTCATAATCTGCATTTTGCTCTGCAATCCGGATCGGACAGCATGCTCCGGCGTATGAATCGCAAGCATACGTATGCCGATTTCCTCGCGCAGGTACGGTATTTGCGTTCGCGCGATCCGCTTTTCTCCATTACGACCGACATCATTGTAGGATTCCCAGGCGAGACTGAGGAGGAATTTCTCGCGACCGTCCGGGCTTTCGAGGAATGCGAGTTCGATTTTGCCTACATTGCCCGCTATTCCGAGCGACCTGGCACGCTTGCATCGAAGCGACATCCGGACGATATTCCCGCCGAGACCAAGGCGGAGCGGTGGGATATTCTCAATCGGGTGCTCTACTCGGGGGTCGAGCGGCGAAATGAAATGATGGTAGGCCGTGTAGAGCCGGTACTCGTAGAGCGCGTACGCGAAGGGATTGCATCGGGTCGGACGCGCAACTTTAAGGAAGTGTTTTTCTCGGTCGAAGCATGATTCTCCGGCATCGGCACGCTGGTACATGTACGTATTACCGAGCGGGACGGATGGGTATTGCGCGGAGAAGTCGTGACAGATCTTTGCAGTCATGTATCCATAGCAGATTCGACCTCATTGTAGTTTTTTGCTCACCTTTTTGAGGCATGGGAAACACGAGACCTGATTTTAATCCCGAAATGATCGCTTTTGAGCTTTCGGAAATCTGCCTCACGACATTCAATACGTTCGACCCCGCTCGCGATGCCGCTTCTCTCCACATCGAAGAGGCACGAAAAAAAGTCCGAAAACTCACACAGTGACTGACGAATAAGCAAATCGCGGGTGTTGCACACGAGTTTGTCGCGGGTATGGAGGGAGTGAGGATGCTCACATCGGACGAGGACTACGAGGTGATCGCTACTGTTATCGCATTGATTCTCCAGGCGTTCCCTCACCTCATGCTCGCCATCGAACTTGCAGATATCCGCCCTTCCGGTAATGCCTAAAAAAGACTCCTTAGGAGTCTTTTTTAGTGTCTTCCGTGCCGTGCTTGCGCGCAAGCTGTCCGCATGCTGCTGCAATGTCGTCACCCATCGTGTGGCGGATCGTAGAAGGTACCCCCTTCTCTTCGAGTTTTTTCTGAAACCGCTCGATGATGACGCGACTCGATGGACGGTAGTTGCGCATCGCTCCGCCTTCTCAGGCATTGTATGGAATGAAATTCACGTGCGCCATTCGTCCGGCGAGCAGTGTTGCGAGCTCATCGGCATACGGCAGGCGGTCGGTCACACCCGCGATCATGATATACTCATAAAAGACGCGCTTGTTCGTGATGGCGACATATTCATCGAGTGCCGCCATGAGCACCTCAAGCGGATAGGTCTTATTTACGGGCATCACGTCCGAGCGGGCCGTATCATTGGGCGCGTGCAGGGATATTGCCAGACTGACTTGCGGGAATTCACGCCCGAATGCTACGATCTTGGGAGCGATGCCACAGGTGGATACTGTGATGCGGCGACTAGAAAAATCCCACTTCTTCTGATCCGAGAGGATGCGGATCGCCTCACAGACGTTGTCGTAGTTCGTGAGAGGCTCTCCCATACCCATGAACACGATATTACGAAGTTCCCGTTGTTCTTTGGCGAGGAGAGTCTTCGCGATTGTGATTTGGTCGAGGATCTCTCCGACTGAGAGATTTCGTTCCAATCCAAGGGTGCCCGTCGCGCAGAACGAGCAGGCCATAGGACATCCGGCCTGGCACGAGATACACAGCGTGGTCCGGCCCGAGAGGTGTCGCATAATGACGGCCTCGATTCGCCGGTCATCATGGGTCTTGAGAAGAATCTTGGTGGTTTGGCCATCTTCGGATCGATGGGTGACATCGATCGTGAGATCGGTCGTCTGGACCGAAGATGCGAGCGACTCGCGCAATTTCGCGGGCAGACTCGTCATCTCGCTAAAATCAAGCACAAGATTCTTGTAGAATTCCTGGTGAATCTGCTTGAGGCGATAAGGTTTCTCCCCGATGCTCGCGAGCAAATCGAGAAGGGCTTTGTCTTCGTGGATGCTAAACATAGGCAAGACTCATGCAGAGAATCGCAACGGCGATTCCGAGCAGACTTCCTACGAGAGCCTCTCCCGGTAGGTGTCCGATCGATTCGTTGAGTATGCCGCGGACGATCTCCGGATCCCCCTCTTTTTTAGAAATACGATTCAATGCCTTGGCGTGGAGGCCTGCCTCGAAGCGGACATTGATTGCATCGTAGATGATGATGGTGGAGAACACAAGTCCGATCGCGAAAAGCTCGCTCGAAACCCCGTGCTTGATTCCGAGGGCGGTCGTGAGGCTCGTCACGAGCGCGGCATGAACGCTTGGCATACCGCCGGATCCCAGGGCCTGACCCATGGAAAAATGTCCGTGGATATATCCGAAAATCCCTTTACAGAGGATTGCGAGAGTCCATGCCACAATAGGGACGAGGAGGATGTGGTCGACGAAAAAATCCATGCTCGGAGGCTAGGAAATGGAGACGATCGTGATTTCCACCATTCCGGCCGGAGCCTTCGCTGAGACGGTCGCTCCAGCTTCGCGACCCATGATGGCGGTACCGATGGGGGATTCGTTCGAGATTTGCTTCGAGAAGACGCTTGCCTCGGTCGATCCGACGATCTTGAAAGTCTCCTCATCCAGAGTCTTTCCCTCGCTTTTTACCACGAGCGTCACTTGGCTTCCGATTGATACGACCGTTTTACGGTTCTTTCCCTTGGTCTCGTCGATGATTTCGTGGTTCTTCACAATATCCTCGAGCTCCATGATTCGGTGTTCCACCTGAGCCTGGTGCTCGCGAGCGGCTTCGTACTCGGCGTTTTCACTCAGGTCTCCGAAGGAAATGGCTTCTTTCAGTCGCTCGGCAATCTCGGCGCGGGTCTCTTCTTTGAGGACGCGCAACTCCTCAACGAGCTGAGTCAGTCCTTCGCGGGTGAGCTGGTGCTTCTTGGATGCGGTAGCCATGGGATTTTGGTTAGGGGAGCAGGAGAGGTTTGAGAGGATCGTAGTAGTGCTGAGACGGGAGGTCTATTGCAATAGTCTTGTCAGCGAAGGAGAAGAGAAACCGGACGCGCCCATCATCCATGCCATTGTAGAAGACAGTTCTTCCGAAGAAGGCATCAGTTTCCCTGAACCGATCAGATTCGCTGCCCCACAGTGATACGAATGAGTCGATATCAGTGTTTATTACATGCGTCCCCATCTCGTAGCGGGTATCGGCGTATGTGGCATAGGCCAATTCCGGGAATTCGCGTCCGAATATACGGGATTTATCTGTTTTTTCAAGCACGATTTTCGGTATGAGCCGCAGAAGCAGGGCCTCGGGCATCTCGACGCGCGACTCTTGTGTGTCTGATCCGCCCCGATCCGACAGTGCTCACGAGCTATGCGATACTCGTATTGTCTCGATACCAGTCACGACATCGGCCCCCAAAACCGTTCCTGTCTTGCCGGATGTTGACTCCCTGCCGGTTTCGAATGGTTCGGTTGCGGCTCATTCTTTCCCGAGGAGTTGTTCGCGGGCTGTCCGGATTATCGCTGCATATTCCGGAAAAACGAGAGATGCAGCGATATTCACCACCGATATGGCAGCCAGAGCTATGGCCAAGTAGGAGAGTTGGCGCATCATCGGGATTTAGTTGGTCTTGAGCTTTACGCTCGCGAGATCGAGTTCCACGGGCGTATCGCGCCCGAGGATATTCACGTTCACTTTCACGAGCCCTTTCGTCTCGTTGGTCTCCATGATAATTCCCTCGCTTTCCTGGAATGGGCCCTTGGTGATGACCACAATGTCGCCTGGGCGGAATCGGATATTGTATTCCTCGCTTTTCTCATCAAGGACGCCCTTGAGTTTGTCGAGCTCTTCTCCCCGAACTGGTACCGGAATTGTACCAGCACCAAGGAATCCCGTGACATTCGGGGTATTACGGACAACATACCAACTTTCGTTCGTTACGATCATGCGTACGAGGATGTACCCCGGGAAGATATTCTTCTTCTTTCGGACCTTCGTGCCCGTACCGCGCACCGATATGCTGTCGTGCGTTGGGACGAAGACCTCCAGGATGTACGCCTCGAGATCGAGCGCGATGCGCCGCTGCATAATAGACTCCTTCACGTTTTCCTCCGTTCCGGAGATCACGCGAATGACGTACCACTCTCCCTGGTCCTTATTCGGATTCTGTGACGAGAAAGTTATCATAGGGGGATGTGGGTATTAGGGGTTCGCGGGAGCGGGTCCGGTCCCGGTAGCGGATTCCGGCATAACGGTCTCGATCGGTGTGTCGGATACGGACGAATCTTCAACGATGGTTGCCCCGGAGAGTCCGGCTCCCGATGCGGTAATACCCGAAAGGAAAAGACCGCTTCCGGCATTGATCGATTCCTCATCGATGAGCGAAGACGGGTCGAACGATTGGTTCGTGGCGGTCATGGGCCGGATCGCGCCGAATCCCTGTCCGAGAAGTGTCGAGACAGCGAAGACGTAGATCATCATGATGACGATGATCGTGACGACGACCGTGAAGTAGGTCTTCGTCTCCTGGCGCGTCGGGAAGACGACGTGATCGAATTCTTTGATGGATTCGCGGATGAAACGGAGCATGGGAAAAGAGAAAAGATTTTGGCAAATGCCTCATTCGGATTTCGTGCCGGATTATATGAAAAAAAATCCTTGAGTCAAAGCGAAAACTCCCACCCGTGATGGCTTGTTTTCCAGGTCGATTTACGTACACTACGGAACGTATCCACATCGGCTCTAGAGGGTTGTCCGATGTATAACCACTGCTCGTATGCGTTTCCAAGATCGTATCTCCCAACGCGCCGTCATGAGCGCGTGCGCGGTTGTTCTTCTTGTCCTTGTGGCTTTCGCGGCGTATTCTCTCCTTGTTGGGCGGGTTATTCCTGAGATTATTGGAGGGAGCTTCGATCTTGAGTCTCGGATTATCCCGGAGAATGCACAGTTCGTGGAGTTTACATTCTCCACGATGCTCGATCCCGATTCGGTTCGATCGGATTCAGTCTCGGTATCCCCGGCTCTCACGGGCTCCATATCCACGCACGGATCGGTGATTCGGTATTCTTTTTCCGAATCACTGTCGATCGGAGAGACCTATGTCTTTACGGTCGCTTCTGGCATCCGATCGGATCGTGGGGTGTCATCCGAGTCGGAGCGGACAGTAGAGCTGCGTGTGGTCTCGGGCGCGCGCGCGATCGGCGTCATTCCTTCGGATCGACTCTCGGACGTCTCCAAGAATATTGTCGCCATGTTCAATGTTCCATTAGTGCCGCTCGGCAGTATTGATACTCGGGAGAATCTGCCGTGTCCTCTGATGATTGAGCCGGCTGTCGCTGGGCGTTGTGTCTGGACGAGTTCGACCGTTGTTGAATTTGAGCCGGAAGACGGATTCGAATATGCGAGCCGGTACCACGTGACGGTTAATTCAGCCTCCGGATTACTCTATGATCTGTATGAACCAAAATCCGTAGAGTTCTCCACGCCGGAGCTTTCATTCTCCGTATCCGATGAATTTTCTGTCGAGGAGGGAATCATTCTCATGTCCAATGCGCCGGTTGACCCTGAATCCTTGCGAGCCAAGACGGTCATTCGGACAACGGGGCGCAATATTCGCGGCAACCCTGATCTTGAGGCAAAACCTGATGATTTCGTCGCGCTCCCCGTGCGCCTTGAAAATATCGATTCTTCCCACCGCCGTTTCTCGGTATTTCCCGAGACGGGTTCGTTCGCCTACGATCGGGCCTACTCGCTCCAGATTGCCGATGGGCTTATGCCCGAAAAATGAAACGTGGCACTTTCGGCAATGTTCGATGTCTCGGTCCGGAGCACATCGCTTATCGCCCAGGCAAACAGCGTTCTCCCGGTAGAAGCGACCGATTCAGAGACGGGAGAAGCCCGTACAGTCCTCGATAACCATCTTCTCTCCGTGCGCGATGGGGCTGAGTGGGACGAACGGACCATTCATCCGCAGCCGGAAGCAGCACTCTATCTCCAGATCAAGAGGACCGATACTTCTGATGACACGATAAAACTCCTTCGCATAAATCCTGATACATCGACCAAGGAAGTATCGATAGACGTCCGTGATCTCGGGTATCTCGATTACCTTGCAGGGACGGATCGTGGATATCGGTTCGATGAGCTCAACGAGGGTCTCGAAAACGGGTCGGAGTCAGTCCGGAAGGAGGTCGACACGATGGAATCCGAATACCGCTTCGTGCGGATCGCTCACGCGCAAACATTCCGATCAAACGAGCAGTATTCTTTGGTATTTCCGGGTGATGATTTTGCTGTGGGACTCCGTGTTGCCGCTACTCCCAAGGTGCGCAGCTTCTCCGTGGTGGACTATACCACCGCCTGTCTCTCTGTCTCGGAGCCGCTTCGTCCGGCTCGTCCGAGTGATTCGATCTATGATTCAGGAGTGGTCGGCTCGTTTGAATCGGGAGAGACTTCATCCGAAGCTGCACTCTACGAAGTCTCTCGCTGGTGGACGGACCATCCGTGCATCGAGAAACTCACCGAAGAACAAAAGAAGAACGAGAGTATCGCGCACTACGCGATCGACATGAAGCTCCTCCCCAATGCACAGTACAACTTCCGTCTTGCGGATGTTGTGAGTGCTTACGGAGTACCACTTCCGCCGTATCGATCCGAGGTATTTCGGACCGGAGAGATTCCAGAGTCCGTGAAACTTGTTGATCTCGGCAATGTCAACGGGTACCAAATGATGCCTTCGGATGTGCCGTTCCGGATCGGTGTACAGACGCGCAATACCGATTCTTTTATAGTAGTAGCGTGCGCGGTACCTCCGGAGACCGGGGTAAAATGATGGCTCGAAATGGACGCGTACCACTCGATCTGCGAGGATGCCAAGCGCGTTATCCGGACAGTCGAGAATCGCTACTGGAAGACAACCTACACGGTCATCGACATAGAAAAGGACGTGCTTGGGCACTCCGCGGGGCTCTATACGGCGGTTTTTGTTGGCACTGAGGCGGAATTTGCCCGCATCGATAAGAATCCCCAGGTCGACTACCCGCTCCCGCTGCGCCAGGCTACGTATATGCGCTCCGATCTCGCACTCGCCTACGAGTGAGCCGGAAATACGGATGACATACTGTTTCTTTCGCGGCTCGATGGATCGCCCGTAGAAGGTGCGTCTTTCCGGTTTTTCACGCGCGGACCAGACTGGAACATGATACCAGCTGAGAATGGTAGTATCAAGGCAATGCCGATCCCCGGATCGCCCGGGGTCTATGCTGTGTCCCGAGCCTCCGAGAAACATGCCACGATCGATCATGTCATCGCGACTGCAGGAGAAAGCTCCGTGGTAGTGCGTGTCTCGGATGATTCGTTCGGTAATTCTGATTTCGATGCGTATTCCTGGGATACGGTATCGGCTACGGACTTCGCATTCATCCATACCGACCGACCGCTCTACCGACCAGGAGATACTGTGTCGTTCCGCGGTATTGTTCGGCGTTTTGATCCGCGCGCCGGATACCGCCCATACCCATCCGATCGACCTCTTGTTGTATCGTACCGAGATTCCACCGGCAATCGCTCAGTAGAATCGATCTCCGTTTCTGCCAATGCGAACGGCAATTTCTCTGGATCGTTCGTGGTGCCGGCCGATGCGAAGCTCGGACGAAATGAATTCTCGGTCATCCCCGCAGATGACGACTCCGGCAATGGACTGAAAATCAAGGGGGAATTTTTCGTAGAAGAATACAAGAAACCCGTCTTCAAGACGCTCGTGGATGTTCCTCATCCCGATGCACTCTATGGTGATACGATCGATGTGTCGGCCCATGGGGAGTACTATTTTGGAGGAATCCTCAAGGGTGCTCGGTACCAATATGATGTTCTTTCTCAGCGAGCCTTTCTCGATCGTTGATCTTACGGCGACTACGCATTCGGGACTGATGACTGGTGGTGGAGTGATTCCGGGTCGTATGATGATTCCATCGAATACTCGGATGCTGGAGTCGTGGCTGATGATGGATTTGCCCGTACGCGCTTTTCCTATCCCATTCCGCGATCCGAGCGATCGGATAGAGATTCATCAGACGCACCGGATGTCCGTGCGTACACGCATCGATTTTCGTTCGTTGATCCGACCTCTGGTCAAGTCGTTACGAATTCAGCAACTCAGATCGTGTATCCCACAGATGTTTCGGTTGGTCTCAAGACCGGTTTGTACTTTGCCCGCGCTGGTGAGCCTCTCCGTGTTGAGGGAATTGTTCTCGATCACGATTCTAAGCCAGTACCTGGCAAGAGTGTGTCTCTCGAGCTCGTGCGCACCGAGTGGAAGCGTATCAAGAAGCAGGGAGTGGATGGACTCGACTACTACGACTACTCGGAAGTCCGGACCGTGGAGTCCAATCTCACGATCTCATCTGATTCGAACGGCGCGTTCTCCCGCGAATTCTCGCCGAAGTCTGCAGGATCCTACCAAGTTCGCGCGGTCTACCGCGGCGCAAACGGTCTCTCGAGTCTCGCGGCGCGATCCATCTACGTTTCGGGTACCGACATGGTATACTGGAACGATGGAAACAGTTCGATCTCCGATCTCATTTCTGACAAGCGGGAATATCGTCCGGGTGAGACGGCTTCCCTTCGATTCAAGGCACCGATTGCGACCGGATCGCTTCTTGTGACCGTTGAAAAAGACGATGTGATTCTCTCCACGTTCACGGTTCCCGTGAGTGAATCGCTCGTCCCGATAGAAGTGCCGATCAAGCCCGAGTACCTGCCGAATGTCTATGTGAAGGTATTGTTTGTCGGGCGTGCAGACCCCACAGGACTCCCAACGGTGGCTCGCGGACTCGCGAATCTCAATGTCCTTACGGGTGATAAGAGGCTCTCGGTGGCGATCTCCACCGACAAACGCTACTACGCGCCGCAAGATCCAATGTTTGTGACCGTGCGGATTTCGGACGCTGCGGGGAATCCTGTTTCGGGTGCCGTAGGAAGTCTCGCGGTCGTAGATGAGAGCCTGCTCGCGCTCGTGGGAAATCCTACGCTCGATCCGTATTCGTTCTTCTATGTCGTCAAACGGTTTTTGGGGGTCTCTACCGCCTCATCGCTTGCCCGCCTCATAGAGAAGCTCGAGATTCCCGACGCTTCGGACGGAGAAAAAGGAGGTGGCAGCATGGCCGGAGAAACCCGGCGTTTGCGTGGAGACTTCCGCGATACCGCGTACTGGACTGCCGAGTATCAGACTGATGATAAGGGGGTAGCTGTCGTTTCGGTGCCAAATCTGCCTGATAATCTCACGGATTGGAGAATCGAGACTGTCGCGGACGCTTCGGATCGCTTTGGTGTCGGGTACGCTACGGCTTCCACTCGACGTCCCGTAATGCTCTCATCAAACCTTCCGAATTTCTTCGCCGAGGGTGATACCATGGTACTGCGTCCCATCCTCTCGAATCGGACCGATACACCCCGCGAATTTACCGTAACACTCTCGTCCAATATCTTCGCAACCGGGAGTGTGCTCTCGAGATCCGTCCGGATTCCTGCTGGAGCAGACGTTCCGGTAGAGTTGCCAGTCCGGGTCCGTCCCGTGCGGGAAATGCCGGCAACCCTCTCGGCGGCTGTTTCCATGGAAATGGTCGACATCTCCGATGCTTCAATGCGCGATGGCGAGACCCTCACTCTCCCCATTGCTGTATCCACCATGCCCGAAGTGACAACAACATTCGGCTTGGTGACTGGAGGAGCTGGTCAGGACGAGCGGATCCGTCTCTCTGCGGATGAAAAAGACGGAATACTTCGGATCAACTACGCCCCTTCGGTATTCTCCTACGCTCGTTCGAGCTTCGGATTTTTCTCGAGTTATCCCTATGGATGCGCCGAGCAAATTACTTCGTCGATTTTGCCTCATGTCTACGAGAAGCAGCTTGCCGACGCTCTCGATATCCCGCTCGATCTCAAGACCCACACGATCGAATCGTATGATCGCTTGCTCGAGGCGAGCGTCCGAACGACCGTGGATTCTGCCCTCCGAGAGTACCTCTCGTCTATCCGTGCGTATCAGCATTCCGATGGGGGAATACAGTACTGGAAAACAACGTCCGAACAGCCGAGCTATTGGCTTACATCTTACGTTCTCGATGGACTCTTCGAGATCGAACGGATCGGATACGAGGTAGATTCAGGCATGGTCTCGCGCATGATCTCGTACCTCATATTCCAGTTTGATAACGATCTCTCAAAGTATGCCGCGATGCCGGTAGAGGGGTCTGAATACCCGAGCGACAATGCTCCAAAATATTCGCTTGAGGATCATTTTTCTACCATCCAAGTACTCGCTCGTTACGATGCACGTAACGGTACCAACGAGAGCGTTGGACGATTCTCCGCGGTTCTTTCAGAGTCCGAGCGTCGATCCGGCCCCATGGAGTCACGATCGCTTTCGGAACGTGAGTCGTTTCTCGAGACGCTTGCAGCTGTTATGGCTACGCCCGGCGTCCCGGATTCAGAGAAGCGTGCAATGCGCGATCGCGCCGCGGCCATGGTGGAAACGATCTTCTCCGATTCGCTCGTCATCAATACCCGCGGAGCCTTCCTCGCTGAGCGTGCGGATGATTCCCGATACGCTCGGCTTGATCGGACACTACGGTTCGTCGGGATCGCGAGTATGCCAGATATACTCGATGGCCGTGTCGATATTCGCGAAATCCTCCCTCGGATGCTCCGCTGGGCTGCATCCGAAACCGATGACGATGGATCGTATGGAACGACTATGCTCTCCGCCGCCGCGGTTCGCACATTTGCCCGGTACCTCGCCTCTACCGGCGAACTCATAGACGTAAACATGACGGCAAAAGTCTTCGTCAATGATCGAATCATCGATGAGACAACAATAGATGCTTCGAATAAGCTCGGATCTCAAACAAAGACGATTGACCTGGCCGATTTGCCGGAGAATACGAGCGTCCGATTTGAGCGATCGGGATCAGGAGGTATCGCCTACGACCTCTCACTCGAACGGCGCGTGCCTATGCTCGGCGCGGGAGCCAAGAGTTATGGATTTCTCGTAAAACGATCCTACTACGATGCGACCGAATACGATCGGATTCGTGATGCCAAATCCGCCGAATGGGATCGCTACGTCCGAGGTGAGATAGATTCCACAACCCTCGTATACCCGAATGATCCGATGGAGTACTTGACGCCATTGGAGCGCATTCCGGCGAGCGGCCTCATATATGCTTCCTATCGAATCGTCACGCCCGAGGCACGAGATTTTGTTGCTTTCGAGGCTCAGATTCCCGCAGGGACCATGCTCGTGAACCCGCGTCTCGCGACTGATTCCGGTGGGAAAACGGTGCTTTCCAATCCTATGTTTTCCTATGAGGAATATCGTCTCGATCGGTATTTCGGATTCGCCCGGAGTCTGTCCGCGGGAGAATACGAGATCCGTTTCGCGCTTCGTGCAACGCACCGTGGAACCTTCTTCGTGCCGCCGGCACGCGCATTCCAGTTCTACGAACCGGAATCGTTCGGTCGTTCCGAAGCGTCTACCTTGACGGTTCAATAGCATGCACCTTGCGGCTCGGGCAATACTCATCCCGCTTGCCTGCCTCCTGTTCGGAGCTTGTACCATCTCCCACGAGCACCGGATTGTCTCCGTGTCGCTCTCGGGCGTGACGATCGACTCTGCTTCCGGTACCATGTTTGTAGCGTTCTCAGGCATCATCGTTGAGCCACTCTACTTCGAGACGGATACGGGCTGTCGCCAGCCGGATGGAGAATTGTTTGTCATCGAATCATTTTCCGGTTCTGCCGTCCGGTTCGAAGACGGCATTGTTGTAGGAGACGGAGGTTCGCTCGAATCTCAGCTCGTGTCTGCGGGATACGCCGTGCCGGATCCTGCCAACCGTTCGACTCAATACTCGGATCTCATGCGCGAATCGGTCTCAGCCCGAAAAAGTGGGAGAGGAATATGGAATCCGTGTCCGCCTGCCGATGTCTGAGGTGCTGTTTTACAGCAGGAAAATATCGAGGGAGACTGAGGAGACGCCAATACATCGAATCATGCCACGATGGAACCTCCTCCACTAACCATTGTCGAGGAGGTCAGGGTGGTATCCGAATCGAATTCCCATGGAGTCGTAGAAACGGCTCCCGCCATCACGCCGCGAGTGTCGTCCGAATCTCTTTCGGAAGCTGTCACTCAAGAGCGGGTATCCTGACCGTTTTCTTGCGATCCGACCCGAAAGACATGCAAAGCCATGACATCGTGCGATGAGGCAAAATTTTTTCTTGCCAATTGCGGAACGAAGACCATGGACGGGGATAAAGACGGGATTCCCTGCGAATCGCTCTGCCGAAAGTAGGATGTTCGTAGGTTACTCGTTTGTCTCGCTCACCGATGCGACTCCGAGCGTTTCGTGCCAGAAGGCGATACTGGCAATCTTGCCCCAACTTTCAGAGAGCAGCGTGCGGAATGCCGCGAGTTCTTCTTCGGTCGCATCGAGCGCGATACGGGCGTATTTTCCATCGCGCCCTTCCGCGAACTCTATGGCGGTTTCTACTCGTTTACCCGCAAACCGAGTATCCCGTTCAATCATGAGACGATACATCATGACCTGTCGGAAATAGCGTGGCTCATCGGACTGCGTGAGGCCGCGCAGAGCATTCTCGCTCTTGGTCGCGCCGGTCTTGTAGTCTATGAGCAGGATCGAATCGGGATCGGATCCGGGGAGAATCGCATCGATTTTCCCCGATACCGGAACTCCGTTGATCGATATCTCCTTGCGGGAGAGACTATATTCTATCTCAATGGGTGCCGGATCGCGCGAGCCGTACTCTCGGTGCCATCCCGCGAGTCACTCCGTGCCTCTTGCAAGCAAGCGGTCGTAGTCCTCGCTCGAGAGAATCTCCTGGGAGAGCGATCGGGCGAATGCCGATGAGAGGAATTCCGCCGATGGGACATGGCCACTCTTTTTATATTCGCGGGCAAAATGTTCGAGTGCACGGTGGTACGCGCTTCCGAATTTCGTATGGACGTTGCTCTCGAATGGTGCTCGGAGGATTACTCGGCGGAAGAATTCCCGCGGATCTTCCAGGAACGCCTCGAGATCGGAGTGCGAGAGACGGTATGATTCCAAGAAATTCCGAACGAATGATTCTTCATCTGGCCCGAATCCTCATCGAGTGATTGAGTATTCGGAGTCGGCGAGAATCAGTCATTCGATCCCTTCGGGCGTGGGAGCACGCTCCGCCTGGAGTGAGACCTCACCGAAGTAGCGACTCTCCACGCGTGCCGAGCGCGTATCATCGGAAGCGAGCGGGTAGGAGAGCACGAGTGTGCGTTTCGCGCGCGTGACCGCGACGAAAAATAAACGGCGATCTTCTTCTTCTTTGCGGAGTTTCTCGTCCTCTTTTTCCGAGGAATCGAATGTATCTCGCTCGATTCCGAGAATCGTATCGGGCAATTTTACAATGTCGGCGGGGGAGCGGCGGTCATTCCAGACTTTCTCGGCGAGGTACGGCACAAATACTGCTTCGTATTCGAGCCCCTTAGATGTGTGGGCTGTGAGGATGTGTATGCGGTCCTCGCCAGCCCGTACCGATGTGCGTGCGAGTCTCATGCCGTAACGTCGGTATGCCTCGATCTTTGTCATGATCGATCGGACCGTGGCCGAGCGATCGCGGGAATTCCATTTTTCTACGGCGGAAAGCAGCGTATAAACGCTCTCGATATCACCGATACCGGCAGAGTGTCGCATGTGTTCTACGAGTCCGGATCGCGCCACGATCTCCCGTAGCAGCTCGCCTACCGGGAGGGTCGGCACGAGCGTTTGGGTTGAGTCGATGAAGTTCCGGACATGTCGGATGGAATCAATGTCGTGCAAGGGCAGGTTCCCGAGGACATCCTCATTAGACAGCAGGTCGTACATCGACAGTGGACGGCGGCGGGTGTAATTGAGCGAATAGAGCTCGTGCGAGAGCCGCAGCGCATCGGCCCCGTGCGTCCCGAAGAGTCCGGATCGCAGTAGATCGAGCAGCTCGGTCGAGGCTGAGAACGGATCATCGATGAGCTTCGCGAGCCCGAGCAGGAGTCGGACGAATCCGTTTTCCAGTGCATCCGCATCGGTCCGACTCTCGACCGGTACTCCCTGGCGACGGAAGAATTCCGAATAGCGCGAAAGTGTCGCATTGTCCCGCACAATCACGGCGATCTCGGATGCGGGAGTTCCAGCGGAGAGCTCCTCGCGTACGCCCGAGAGGACGTATGCCATCTCCTCGGTCTCGGATCCGAGCGATACCGCCCGAATATCCGCCGCGAGCTCCGGACGTCCGGATATGAGCGGCTTTTCTATGCCATATCCTCGATTCACGATCCGTTCGTTGTTGTTTGCGATCAGGTTCGAGGCGAGGTCGAGAATCGACTGGGCGGATCGATAATTGCGCGAGAGGACCACGGTCTTGGCTGCAGGATAGCGACTCGCGAATTCGAGCATGTTCTCGATGTTCGCCCCTTGGAATCGGTAGATACTCTGATCATCATCTCCCACGACCATGAGGTTCTGTTCGTCTCCGTAGGAGGCGAGACGATTCATGACGTGGTTCTGGAGACCATTGGTATCCTGGAATTCATCGACCATGAGATACTGATACCGCTCGCGCAGCGAGGCCACGAGCTCCTCCGAAGCGTCGAGCGCGTCCGCGACAAATCGGATCATGTCCTGGTAGTCGTAGCATCCGGCTTCTCGGAGACGCTCCTGGTAGCGTTCGTAGACGATCGCGAGTTCTGCGAGTTTTTCCAGGTGCTTGGATTGCCGTTTCTCAGTCTCGGTGTATTTCTTGAGTGTTGGTTTTATGTTTGCGAGTTCTTGCTTATAGATCTCCGCCTGCCGATCGGTCGCCACGCGCAGCCCCGCAGGGGTGGCATTTTCCTGCTTGAGCGTGTCGATCTTGGAGAGGATTTGCCGGACATAGCGATACGGATCGCCTACTGGACGCAGGTGTTCCACATCGGACGAGTCGAGGATCGACTCGATCATCTCGTAGCGCTCCAGGTCATCGGCTGCACGGTCGAGTCGCATTGTGGTGAAGTACTCGGGGTATTCTTCCATGACCCGCGAACAGAATGCGTGAAACGTGTGCACTCCTACCCGGTATCCGTCCTCGCCGAGGACCGAGACGAGACGCTTGCGCATGCTCGCGACTCCTGCCTCCGTAAAGGTGGTGAGCAGGATATTCTCGGGACGCACGCCGGCCCGCGCGATGATGTTCGCCGCCCGCAGCGCGATGATCTGGGTCTTGCCCGTACCGGGTCCGGCCACCACCATCACAGGGCCATAGATGGTATCGACCGCCTCGCGTTGCTCGGGATTGAGACCGGCATAAGCTCGATCGAATACTCAGACAGTGAAATCGCTCATGGGATGATAGGATATCTTTAATTATCGGCCGAGAGGAATTTTTGAAGCTCCGAATAGAGAGGCTCGTCCGTGAGCTCGAAAAAATGCGTCGTTCCGTCCGAAAGCGTTACGAACGTCTTATCGTTTCACGGGAAAACCTCGAAGAGTCGCCTGCCTTGTTCGTACGGTACGGTCCTATCGAATTTTCCATGCGCTACCAATACCGGAATGTCGAGCATCGGAGCCATTCGGATCGGCTCGATCTCGGACGCCCGAGCGAATGCACGGTACACATCGAATCCTGCATAGTATCGGGCGATCTCACGATCGGACGTGAATGGTGCGAGTAGAAAAACCCTCGAAGGTATCGTATGCATTGTGGAGATGAGCGTCGCCGCGGTACCGAGGGAGTATCCGCCATAGACCGTACTTGCAGGATCGAATCCGAGCGTTTCGCGGACATAGTCGGCCATGGTCTCGGCGGCGATCCGGAAATTCGTCGGGTTCGCTTTTCCGGTGCTTTCCCCGTACCCGGGATAGTCGTAGGCGATGACGGTGTATCCGAAATCCCGAAAGACGCGCATATCGTCTTGTATGAACGAGAGTCATTCGCCGTTTCAGTGGGCGTAGAGCAGGGCTTTCGCCGGCGTGCGATCGGACGGGATTACCAGTGCAGACAGAAGTGTGTCGCTTCAGGTACCGTACGGTATTTTTGCGGAATACGCTCAGAGCGCGTCGGATTCGGTATCGATCCGCAACGGTCGATATACGGCTCCCGGGAAGATCGAATCATCGAGAATCGTATCGAATCGGAGGAAGAAGAATCCGTACAAGGCGATAAGAAGCACGAAGGAGACCATGATCGTTCGCGAGAGCCCTCCCGTGAGACGTTCTGTCATCGAAAACTAGGAATGAATACCTCTCGTATCATAGGCGAATACGATCGTTTTCCAAGTCGGACGACGACAGGAGAAAAACCGAAAAAATTTTTTTGACTTCCGGGAAGAGTTTCATACAATGCCCGTACTTTCTTCTACGCGGGTGTAGCTCAATTGGCTAGAGCATCTGCCTTCCAAGCAGAGGGTTGTGGGTTCGAGACCCATCACCCGCTCCAGAAAGAATCCTTCGAAAAGGCATACGGCGCGGAATCGAAGTATGCCTTTTTTCAAGAAAATACGGGTGTGTAGCTCAGCTGGTTAGAGCGCTTCTCTGATAAGGAAGAGGTCCGTGGTTCAAGTCCACGCATACCCACCATCCCATAGACGACCATCCTCCTTCGGGAGGATTTTTCGTGGACTAGATAGTATGGTTGTATACGGAGAAATAGTAAGAAATACTATTGACTTATTTATAAATATGAATATTAAGTAACTGTGCAAATGAGATTTATACTCTTCCCTCCATTCATATGACGATGCATGCTTCACGCGCACAGTTCCATGATACACACCCCCATATTCATGCCATTGATCCGGTCGCTTCGACTGCGCTTCAGCGTATCCAGGAAGCCGTTTTTTATGCTGCCGATCGGATTGGAGGGGACCATAGGGATGTATGTGTGCAGCTCAATAAAGTGGTCGCTGAAAAGCGAAACACGCTCGGAATCAATTCTGATCCGGAGGCTCCGGTAGATTCCAAAAAGCTGCTGGAGCTTGCCAATGTTGTCGATGCAGCCGAGACCGCGCTCAGATCCACCGATACCAAGAATCGGACGGTCGAGTGATTCCGTCGTGCACTCGGCCTTCCAGCAGTATCCCCGATGATTCTCCAGCAGACCGAAGGACACGCGTAGTATCGGATCTGAATAAAAAAGGCTCTTCAGAGCCTTTTTTATGGTTCTGTCATTCTTATGCTTGATTTCATGAATTCCCCGTATATAATACCTACCAAACGGTAGGTAAAAACCATCCCATGCTTGAACACCTCAGCCGCTTCTTCCTCTTCAACCCGAAGATCGCCCTCGTCATTATCATGACACTCTCGATCTTCTGAGTGGGGGCGTACGCGCTTTTGCCGAAGCAATACAATCCGTCCATTGTAGCCCCGGCGTTCTCCATCTCGGTCTCCGTGCCGGGATACTCATCCGAAGACGCATACCGTGGAGTAGCCACTACGCTTGAGAACGTGATATCGGAGCTGCCGGATGTGGATACCATGATGTCATCGAGTCAGAACGGGGGAGTTTCCGTCATGGTTTCGTTTGAGGTGGGGACAGATCAAGAAGATGCCAAGACCCGTCTCTACGATCGCCTTTCGGCACGCGAGGACCTCCGCCCCTTTGGCGTGGCATGAGTCCGCATCAGGCCGATCGATCCCGAAGATCTCCCGCAGGTTTCGCTCGCGGTAGCCTCTACCGCATCTGGCGTGAGTGCCGAGGCTCGCGGTCTGGCAGCGCGTCATGCTGCGGCCGTACTGCGCGATGCTCTCAAACTCGTGCCCGGTACGAGCGTTATCGAGATGCTCGGCGGACTCAGGGGAGACATGCATATCATCCTCGATCCGACCCGACTCGAAGCCGCAGGAATCGATCTCGATATGGTGATCTCCACACTTCATGATCGGACAACAACGCTCGCGCTCGGAAGTCGACGGTCGGATGATGGAATTATGTCGGTTGTGATCGAAGGAGTCGAGGAAAACGAAGACTCGCTCGCGTCCCTGGCAATTGTCGGTACGAATGGTAACCGTGTCTTGCTCGGTGATGTTGCTGAGCTCCGCCGATCTCCCGGGACTCCTGACTCCTACCATCTCTACGCCGATCGTGAGACGGAGCCATCTGATGTCGTATTTCTCGCTATCGCCAAGCTGCCGGGCACCAATGCTGTGAGCGTGGTGGACGGAGTGCTCGAAGCGATTGACCAGACGGAGTCGCGCTTGCCGGATGATATTCGCATCACGGTTATCCAGAATGAATGAGAGACCGCTCGGTCGGCGACGAATGAACTTCTCCTCCATCTCTTCGTGAGTATCGCGGTGGTAGTCGGTGTTCTCGTTGTCTTCCTCGGCGTCCGGAACGCGCTCAATGCCGCGTTTTGTATTCCGCTCGTACTCGCCATTGTTTTCATTGTCGGGCTCATTCTCGGTCTCGACATCAACCGCATTACGCTTTTCGCGCTCATCCTCTCGCTCGGGATTCTCGTAGATGATTCCATCGTGATGGTTGAGAATAATGCTCGGCACCTCGCAGATATGCCGAAGACCGGCCGCACTAAGATCGAAGCCCTCCTCGACTCCGTGCGTGAGGTGGGGCCGAGCGTCCTCTTTTCCACGATTACCCGCGTCATGTCGTTCGTGGCAATGTTCGCCGTGACGGGAATGATGGGTGACTATATGAAGCCGATCCCCATTTTTGCGAGCATCGCCCTCATCGCATCGCTTTTTGTTGCATTTAGCGTCAATCCATTTTTGGCTGCGCGCCTGCATCGGGATGGTGCATCCGGACACCAGGAAGAATGAAGGGGAAAACTCCTCGATCGATACGCTCGTATCATTGCATCATTCTCGGCATCCGGTCCGGTGGCTACCAGGCGTCGCAAGCGATTGCGATCGATATTTTGGATCGGACTCGCGGTGGTAATGATCGTCCCGATCACACTCGATATTTTCCGTGCACGGATGCTCCCGAAGGCTGACAAAGACCAAGTGTACCTCTGGGTGGATCTGAGCGCGAGCGCGAATCTCTCGCAGACTCGGGAGGCCGCGGACATTGCTATGCAAACCATGTTCTCCGCGACGGGCGACCTCGCCATCGTTGAGAGTGTCAGTGTTGCGGTCGGATCAAGACTCCCCGATGATTTTGCCAATCTCTTTCGCGGAGGATCGTTCCGTCTCGGGGAAAATCAGTTCTCCGCTCGCATCGGACTTTCGTCTCACAAGGATCGTGATATTCCGAGCGAACGATTCGTCATCGGGATGCGTCCGGTCTTGCAGCAGGCTCTTCTGTCGCGATTTCCGGATGCCCGAATCCGGCTACTCGAAGATCCCCCCGGTCCCCCGGTCATGGCCACATTTGAGGCTCGACTCAAGGGAGGAGTCGATACGTCCCATGCTGACATTGTGCGGTTTTCTGAGGCGGTGGAGGCCCAGGTCCGGGAGATCGCCCGAGAGGAATCGATCGAGGATCTCGTGACTTCCGTGGAAGGCACCCGTATGCGTACGGCTATCCAGCTTGACCATGGGCGTCTTCTCGACCGGGGTCTCGATGCCGCACGCATAGCGCATGCTCTCACTATGACCAACGGGCCGATCGTATTGGCACCGCTCGAGTCCGAAACGTGGACTCGCGAAGTACGCGATATTGTGATCGAACTGCCGGAGGGGGATATGGCGGATGAATCATTCTTCCGCAATCTCTCATTTACCAACGCCTCCAATGAGCGCGTACGGCTTGATGAAGTCGCCGATATTGCGATTGAGCCGGAGCTTCCCCGCATCGACGCGCACGATCGCTCTCCTGTGGTAACGCTCTCCGCGGAGATCGGAAACAATTCAGTCATCTATCCCGTCATCTCGCTCTACGGCATTCTTCGGTCGAGCGAATTCGCCCGATCTTCCGGCTATCGGGCCGTGTCGGCCACGCCCTACGGTATCGACTTCGTGGGTATCGCGGATGGTCGCGAATACCGACTCGAATGGGGAGGGGAGTGGGAAATCACCATGGATACGTTTCGCGATCTCGGGACCGCGATGGTCTTGTCGCTCCTCGCGATCTATTTCCTCATTGTCGCGCAATTCGGAGGATTCCGTACTGGAGGGCTCGTCATGACCACGTTTCTCCTCTCGTTCTTCGGAATCATGCCGGGATTTGCGATTCTCTATCTCGTTTCTGGAGAATACTTCACGGCCACTGCCATGATTGGCGCGATTGCTCTCGGAGGGATCGTCGTAGGGAATGCGATCCTTCTGATCGACGCGATTGATCGATCTGTTGACTCGGGTCTCCCGATCGCAGAGGCTGTGGCGGATGGTGCGAAGAAGCGGGTTCTGCCCGTGATGCTCACGAGTCTCGCAGCAATCCTCGGGAGCTTCGTCATTACGTCTGACCCTGTCTGGAGCGGTCTCGCGTGGTCTATTATTACCGGACTTTCCGCCTCGGCGATACTTACCCTCTTCTTCATTCCGGTCTTCTATAGCGACCATGTGCGCGCCAGGGTGGAAGCCTAACTCTCTCATTCATGAACAAAATCGAAATTCTCGACCGCATCGAACCACTCTTTTTCGAGCGTGCGTTCGCCGAAGTCTCCATGGACGACATTGCCTCAATGCTCGAAATCAAAAAGGCCTCGGTCTACTACCACTTCGACTCCAAAGAATCGCTCTTCTCGTCCCTGCTCGAACGCTCATTCGAGCGGTATATTGAGTCTCTCGATTCAGCTCTCGCGGCGTCCGGCAGTCACCCTCCGAAACTACTCGAACGCCTCGTGAATCTCCCGTCCGAGTCCCGCAATCTCTTCGCCGTGGTCTCGCAGCGTGGATACTGCCGGGTTCCTGCTATGCGGTCTCGGATCCGCCTGCTCGAAAATACCGTGATGGAGCGGTTCCACACCTTTCTCGCTCACCGTTACGGATTCGAACAGACGCGCTCCGCCGCACTGTATCTGCTTGTAGATGCCATCGCCAAGCGTATCTGTCTGCACGAATGTCATGATGACCAGCTTCCGTGAATGCTCGATGAAGTCGTCCGATGCTTCTTTTCCCACGAATAACGCTTGTTTTTCTTTCTATGCAATCAAAACATTTTCTCTCTGCCGCACTTCTCCCCTTTGTGCTCGTATCGTGCGGCACACAGGAAGTTACTGCTCCTCTTCCGGAAATTCGGACCGAGACGGCGAGAGTTGGACATCTCTCGGATGACTACCGGATCATCACCACGGTGGAGGGCATGCGGATGACGGACCTCTCATTCAAGGCTTCAGGACGAGTAGTATCGGTTCTGGTAGACGTGGGAGACCGTGTCCGTGCCGGAGACACGATCGCTCTACTTGGGAGCGAAGAGGCGAAGGCGAGTGTCGCCGGACTCGGCGAGAGTCTGCACGCCATGGATACGAGCGTTGCTTCCGTGCATACCGCGGCCGAGAGCCTGCGAAACACCATTGATCCCGTGAATCAGCTCTATATCGGACGGATCGCGCTCGCGAAAGATGACGAACATCGCGCCGGAATCAACGTTGAGATTGCACAATCAGACTACGCGCTCGCGCGCGAACTCGAACGATTCGGAGTGGGCATAGCCTCCGGCGCGCTCGCCCTATCCGATGAATCAGTGGACCAGGCCCGGAAAAATCTCGCACTCGCGCGTACCAACTACGAAGCGGGTCTTCGGGTTCTCTCCGGTTCTACCACGCTCGACAGCGAATTGGTGGATCAAGCTCAGGCGAATCTCGACCGTGTTCGCAATGAACTCGCCCATACCGAATCCCTCATCGCTTCCGAGCGCGAGGCGGCAAGGAAGAGCGGACTCTCGGCCCTGGCGAGCGCGTATGTTGTGGCTCGTGATGCGAGGGATTTTATCGATACCGAGCTCGGCGTGACCGATACCAACGCGCTCGTTGATCCGGCCCGATACCGCTTGCTCGGGTCCAAAGACTCTACCTCTAAGACACGTGCCGAAGATGCTTTTAGGACATTCAATCAGAGCTACCAGACGATGCTTGCGTGGTATGAGGAGCATATAGATGGCCGATCCGACGTTGATATGGAGACGGTTCGAACGGGATTGCGGGACGGTCTCAAGACTCTCGATCTTCTCCGGCAGGCACTCCATTCATTTTCTACGGTTGTTGAGCAGAGTATCGCCGGGACAGACTTCCCCCAGGCATTTATCGACGCGCTCAAGATCGAGACAACATCCCGTCTTTCCTCGCTCGAAACAGTGATTCTCACTGACAATGGGGGAGGAATGAAGGGCGCGCTCTCCGCGATCGAAGCAGTCGATGCAAAAGAATCGCTCGTGCTCGGAGGACTCCAGGATGCTGTAACGCTCGCCGAGAACTCCCTGCGTACCGCTCGTACTGGACTCTGAGTGGGGACCGATGATCGGATCCGTTCGCTCGCATGACTCGAGGCAAACCTCGCCATTGCCGAGAGCCTCCTGCGTGCCGCTGAAGATGGACGTACAGTACGGACGAGCGAAATATCTGGCAGTGTCGCGACACTCTCTGCCAATGTGCAAAGCAAAAAAAGAGCTCTTGATGCTGCAAAAGTCTCGCTCGATTCGGCGCGTCGAGGGGTAGAAATTATATCCTCCGAGCGCGATGCGAAGATTGCCGAGACCCGCGCGGGCGTAGCGAATCTCGAATCGAGTGCGGCGGGTGTCCGGGCGAACCGCGCGCAGACAGCCACGCAGTATGACCTCGCGGTCGAGAGTGTGGATTCCGGCACCATCGTGGCCCCCTACGATGGGATTGTTACCCGCCGGTTCGTGGATGAATGAGTTGTTATATCGGCTGGTACACCCATCGTTGCGCTCGCAGACGATAGTGGTCGGATAGCCCGTATTTCCGTTGATCCAACCATCGGTGAGGTCTTGTCTCTCGGAGATGAGATATCTATCTTGCGGCTGGGCGAATCCGAGACGCTCTCCGGAACCATTGCACTCGTGGCTGAGCACCTCGATGAGAAGACTCACAAGATCGCTATTGAGATTTTCGTGCCGGATTCTGTGAGGATCGGGGAGACGGTATCGATTTCGATCGCTTCACCGAGCGGTACGAATGTGTCGGATTCTTCCACGAAAATCATCATTCCGACCCGGGCGATCATTCATCGGTATGGGTCGCCCGCGGTATTCATTGTCGATACCGAGGGATTTGTCCATGTCCGCCGGATAAACCTCATTGCATCCGACCCGGTGCTATCGTCCGTTGTTGGTGTGGATGTTGATGAAACGGTCGTAGTCGAAGGGCAGGATCGTCTCTTCGATGGACAGAAGGTTCGTTAGTATTTCCCCTTACTCTCTCCTATGTTTCGAGTTCCATTCCCCCGCGTATCCATTCTCCGTGTCATATTGGTTTTTGCAGGCATTGTTTGTCTATCCTCGGTCGTAGCCGGTGTTTGGATTCACCCGTATTGCTTCTTTATTCCGGCATTTGTTGGATTTATGCAAGTGTTTTTCGCGATTACCGGATACTGTCCTCTTGTCTTCTTTTTGCGGTTCCTCGGAGTTCCGTGCGATCTATCTGACCAAAATATCGTATCCGGACGCATATAAAATTCGCAAAAATCAAAAAACTGGATATACTACTTCCCGCTCCTTTCGGAGTGCTGTGTCGGGGACTGGCGCAATTGGCTAGCGTACACGCTTTGGGAGCGTGGGGTTGCGAGTTCGAGTCTCGCGTCCCCGACCATACTCGTAAGACAGATGAAGTTTTCTACTACTTCACGGTAGAGTGCTTCATAGAACAAAGGAAATAAAATATACCACTGAATCTCAGTGGTATATTTTTGTGTTTTGGTGAAAATTCAAGCATTATTTTTGAGGCTATGAGATAACAATGTTTTTGAGACTTTTGTTGGCGTTACAGCAGGGGATTAGATTGATCCTATATCTCTAATTGGGGCTAGACTTCTGCTTTTCGGACCATTTTTTGTACTCACCAAAAAAACGAAACTCAAGTTCCCACTAACTTCGGACCATTCCAGTATGGTAAGCTTATATTTCTTGCGCAAAGCCACCATTACTTACTTCTGTGAATAGATAAAATCTTCTAGCTAACTTAGCATGCTGGATTATACTTGGGTTGCGAAGGATATTTCGCTAAAACCTCGGAAAGTATGCTCAAAATCACCGCTTCTCAGATAGAGAAATGGACGGATGAGAATGCAAAAAAAGCACAAGCTCTTTTGCCGGAATTAATAAGGAGGCTTATTGCAGGTAAGCTCACCGTCAAAAATCTTTATCTGCCTTCAGGGGATTCTACCTACCTTCCATGAGAAGACGGAAGAGTTTTTGTTTTAGAAACCAACCCGTATCTTGATCTCGGGGATAATTGCATAGAAATATGAACCGATAAAGATATCGGGAGCAAGGCTCAAAGGGACTATAAAAAAAGAGGGGAAACTGAACTTGGCAGAACGGCAGAGGTAAACTTCGTTTTTTGCACTTCTCGGCGATTTTCGAATCCCATTGCATGGGAACGCAAGAAAGAAGCTGAAAAGATCTGGAAAACAGTTCATCTTATAGACGCAACTAAGCTTGAAAGTTGGTTAGATGAATGCTTGCCGGCAAGAGCTTGGTTTTCCTCCGTTATTTGAATGCCCGTGCACTGAGCGGCTTCAGTAGAGCTAGCATGGGAATCGCTTTCGAGTTCAACAAGTCCCTGAATAAGTCCACAAATATTTCTTAACTGAAGGCAAGACTCGCAAGGGCTTTTGGACAAAGAATTAGTAAGCGGCGGAGGGAAGAAAATTTCCGTGATATCTGACTCTCCACTGGAAGCACAAGGATTTATTCTTTCGCATTTATTGCAAAATGATTTTGCACGCAAAGCTATTCTAGTCAAAGACCTGGACGCTTGGGAAGCGATTATTTCCTCCGGTGAGGAAGGTCTTATTATCGTTCTGGATCATAGTTTTATGCCCGCAAGCGTTGGTTTGGCGGTTAATAAAGGGCATCTACTACTAGTGCCTAGTCCTAAAACAGGATTGCCCATAAAGTTTGATGCCAGTATCGAACTGGGTCGAATGAGTTGGGAATCAAGAGAGTCCGCTTTGTCGGAAATCGTACCTAAGGATATGGCCGCACAAATCATGGCTGATACCAAAGGTTATTTCCTTCCCGTACTTAGGCATAAGGCGTTAAATGGAAACCTAGTCTTGCCAGCGCCTTGGAGTACAGAAGATCCCGTTGCACTTCTGATATTATTGTTTATCCCTGCTTGGGAAGAGAAAACAGCAAATCGCTTACCTTGGCATGATACGGAGCTAATTGCAGAGGTTTCCGGAATTTCATACGAAGATTTTCAGGAAATTCTTGAAAGACTCTCTCGATCTGTTGATGCCCCAGTGAGACTCGTGGGGAACGTATGGCAACTGATTTCAAAGACGGATTATTGGGCTTTTGTAGAGTGACATCTTGGACGAACCAAGCATCAAATAATTCGAAAAATCCTCCTCGCTATTATCTCGGACTCAAAAATAGATGAAGAAGTGCCTCCGGAGTGGGAATGGACCTTGGCTTTTTCAGCCCCACATACACTTTATTCCGCTACCCTTAAGCAATGAGTTGCTGATTCAATAGCGCTTCTGGCAGAGGTAGGAAGTATCGAATTGAAAAAATACCTGCAAGAATCTATATGAGAAGCTTTGGATTCTTGTTGAAAATCTCCGGGTGAAACACTAAATATGATAGGCAGTGCTCTTCCGGCTCTGGCTGAGACTGCACCAAAGCAAGTCCTGAACTTCGTTAATAATCATCTTTCGAGACTGGATGTACTGTTCACAAAAACCGGCTCTTTCCCGTTTTCATCTTGGCCTCACACAAATTTGTTATGGGCTTTGGAATTGATTTCATTGGAGCCGGAACTGTTTGAAGAAAGTGTGGAAGTCCTTTTAGTCCTAGAAAAAAATTACGGCTCTACGATAGCTCAAAACTATAGTAATTCCCCTATTAATTCACTTGTAAATCTATTTCTACCATGGAAATCCAACGCCCACGTGGAAGTAACAGAAAAGATGCAAATTCTAAGAAGAATGAGTCGAAGCTATCCTGACATGGCCTACAGATTAGTGGGGCGTATCTTGACAACCCATACAAGTATACCTCCTATGCAGCCTCGTTATCGGCAAAATCCTACGGAGAAAAGTGTTACTTGGGAGCAATACTTTTCTTCATGCAACGAATTAACGGCCATTTTTGTTAATTTGATGGCGGGAAGGGAGGATCTTTGAGAAATTATCACGATATTAAATGCGTTGCAAGGAGAGTCAAAAGCACGCTTTATGGATTTAATTGCTGAGAAGAAAGATGAGATATGGGCCCATGTTTCGGAAGAATCCGCAGAAAAGATAATGCAAAGTATTTCGTACTACTTGCAAAGAACAGAGGAGGAGGGGGAGGAAATTATAAGATCTCAGGTCTTGGAGATTTATAACAAGCTTCGGTGCGGTTTCCCTCTGGCCTATAACAAGTGGGTTTTTTCTGTGCAACCTTGTTACTTGCCCGAAAAAGCGAAATTATACTCCAAAGAGCCACAGTTTGAAGAATATAATTCGATAGCTGCAGTTCGTAGAGCAGAGATCAGTGCCCAGTTAATGGAAGACGGAGGCTGGCAAGCAGTCAAGGAGTTAGCTTGAAAACTTCAAAATCCGTACTTACTCGCTGAATCCTTAGGGAATCGAGGCGAGGAATTATTTGAATATGCCTATAGTTCCCTATCGGATCCGGACGAAAGAATGCTTCCATTTTACCTAAGCCTTATTGATCGAATAACACACAAAACATCTCACTTTGCTGAGAAGAAGAAAAGCGAAATAGTAAAGGAGGAGGATTCGGTCATAATCGGGAGGTTTCTAAGAATCTTTGGCTTTTCTCATGAGAACCTGAATTTAGTGCGTTTACAAAGCAATGAGGCACAACAGGCATTTTGGGAGAGTTTGAAATGGACAAACAATGGCTTGCAATTGATTGAAGATGAGGATGAAACGGATTATATTGTAAGTACTTTGGTAGAGAGGAATATGTTGGCAAAGGCAGGGTGGCAGATATTTAAATTATGCCACGAGGATACTCTGGCCCGTCTTCGGCCCTGAACCATTGTTCACTTCTTGGAGTACTTGCCACAAAATTGAGATTGAGCAGAAATGCAGGAAGTAAGAGGGTTTTTGTCTGATTTGCTTCAAAAACTTTTCCCTTTTTTGTATAACGCAACTGCTGAAGGGAAAGTAACCAAAGAAGAGGTTGTATGACTAGAAATGACCTACTTGCAAGTCTTTGAGCAGCCAACTCTCATATATGAAGAATTGACATGAGACCCCGCTATCTTTCAGTGGCTAATAAATACTTGTTACAGACCCAATGATTGGAAAGAGGCTGGTATAGAGGAGACTTGAGAGTCGTCAGCATACTGAAAAACGCGTGCGGCTTCTTTAATTCTGCGAAATTTTCAAAGGATTCCATGAATGAGGGAAGATGGAACCCTAGATTACCTACAACTAAAAAGTTATATTACATCCGCTTTAACACTAACGCGGGAATCCAAGCGCTGAGAGATAGGAGCAGAGAAACTTTGAGAATTGCTTTCTCATGCTCCCATGTGATTAGATGGTATCTGGCCCAAAGAAGAGATACGGGATTTATTGGAAGAAATACATAGTGAAGATTTGGAGAGGGGAATGGAAGTTGGAAAGCAAAATTCACGCGGTATTACCGTGCGCGATCCATTTGCATGAGGAGTGTTAGAAAGAGAATTGGCCAGGTCTTATTCCGACGCTAGCGGAAAGCTTAAGTCGTCAAAGTGGCCTCGTACAGCAAGACTCCTTAGGAGGATGTCGGACAGATATGAGATTGATGCAAAGCGAGAAGATGAAAGAGCCGAGCTCGATAGATGGCTCTAAATCAAGATTGCCTGTCTATATGGATTAGACCTTTTGATGCTACTTGTATTTAGCAATAAACTCTCTTTCGCAACCAAGGAGAGACCGAGTGAGCATTTTCATGGTGGCTGTATATTCTGTCTATATGTTGAGGTTTTACGCGGAGTATGGTATACTCTAACTCAGATCACCCAAATAAACATGGTTTTTGGAGTTCCAGACTTCGATTCAGGTAAGGCTCTTCCCTATAAGGATAGCATGTTTCAGCCTGCCGAAGTTCGTGAGACTGGGGAGATAGTTCGTCCTCTGGTTACGCTTGAGGTTACGCCCGAAGGAAAAAAATTAATCTGGCTTGTAACGGATACGAAAGAGCGGGTCAAGGGGGTACTTGGGGACGTTGCCGAATTTCAAAAGAATATCCAACGCCTGCGTCCGGACGATGGTACTCGCTTATCGGAACAACCAATCAGATCGGAAGAGC
>DDBV01000015.1:0-224 GCA_002335145.1 Patescibacteria group bacterium UBA2023 | reverse complement strand
CGGAACGATTGCCGTATCCCCAATGCTAAAAAACGCAGGGTTTCCGTGAGAAAATATATTTTTCTTGCGTTCCGTGGATGGCCGGAATTCTATTCTTCTCTTCGATCAAAACGGAAAAATCCGATTCGACTTATACAAAGCCATGTAAGGGGTTCTCGGAAAGAAAAGACAGGTTCCGAGTCAAGATTGATGCTTTAAGAAGCGAGACGACGGGACGTTCGTTT
>DDBV01000029.1:61324-75861 GCA_002335145.1 Patescibacteria group bacterium UBA2023 | reverse complement strand
CCATCGATATAATCGTCCGGTGTGAACGGTCGTCCGGTGACGAGCTCGATCCCATCGAAGAAGTCTATTGCTGCGCCGGGCTGCCATCCTGCTCGGAGGTCGGACGCGATTTTCTGGCAGTCAGTTCTATGTCCGTATCGCCCCAAGAACGTCTGGTCGAGCATGGCGACCCCCATGAGCGCGAGGCCGTATCCATGGTAGTAGCAGCTTGATTCCGATGCGTAGAGGTGGGGGATCGAGAGGAGCCGATTCGAACTCTCATCACATGGGGTAATCTCGAGCCAGACTTCCCGAGCGAGACACTCGATTGTCTCAGGATCGAGGAAATTTGCTGAGTACATGCGCCGTTCGAGCTCGACTACGCCCGAGATCCGGAGCATATCATGGACGCGAAGAGGGGACTCCATTCTCATGAGCGTGTGATGCAGTTCGGGCGTATACGGGCGTCCGTCGCGAGTATGGGCATAGCGTGCCCGCCATGCCAGCGAGTCTGTGAGTCCATCGAACCACATGCTCTGCGTCTCGGCCCATGCGACCGAAGAAGGAGCATACTCAGCATTGTACGGGGTCACAGGGTGTCCGCATGCGAGCATGTGAGCGGCGTGTCCGCCTTCATGGAAGAGGGTCATAATAGCTTCCTGACCAGATCCGATGGCGTTTTGGAGGGCATTGCATGTGAATTGTGCAGTCGCCGGACGCCGGACACCGCCACGATAGTGGACCGGCGTAGGCCAGTGACAAAATCCTCCACGGTGTTTGCCGGCGCGATCATACGGATCGAAAACGACCGTCCCCTCCGAGAAATCCACGCCGAGTCCATTCATTGATCGGAGCCATCGGTCGAGCGATTCCTCAATGGGGAAATACGGATCGGACGCGTGGCTTGATTCCCCCGAGAACCGCGCGACGAAATTCCACGGTGTGAGAATGTCCGGCTCGGTTCGGGCAAGGGCACGGACCTCATCGTATCCCGCAGAGAGCTGTTCCCTGACAGTCTGGAAGATTGAGAATATTCGGTCAGCCGATACGCCCTCGGATCGCCGAGCCTGCATGTCGTAATAGTCGGCATATCCGATGGATCTGGCAAGCGCGTTTCGGAGTCTTATGAGTTCTGCGAGCTCTGGGAGCCACCGCTTCGAATATGTTTCCATCGCCTCGTGTGCCGCTTTGCGGATGCGTGCGTCCGAATGCGTGCGAATGAGCAGGCCGACAGCATTGACCGGCATTGGCACGAATTCCCCAGTGTCCGGATCGGTATATCCTCCGGGATAGTTCGATTGCTCGGTATTCACTCGAGCTTCGATCTCGGCGATTTTTGTTTTGATCGTGAGCGATTCAGGGGAGTATGAATAGAGCGAAAAATACCGTCGCCACGCTTCGAATGATTCTCGCTCGGATCCGCCGGTCGTTTGGTCGGCGAGTGCCGCCTCTACTCGGGCGGCGTTTTGCGGGTCGGCCCGGTACGCATCGAGTCGCTCGAGATGCTCGGCGAGTCCCGGACCAGAATGCGGCATACCCATATAATCATGCCAAAAGGCGGTCTCGTAGGCGTGGTGCAGTTCGAGATACTGGGCATCGAGTTCGTTGAGGAGTGTGGGGCTGTTTGTTGGCATGTGTGGCGATTCGGATACAGACAGGATACCGGAGTATACCTGTTTTTCCACGAGAGTGAAGCTATGTCGGATTTTTGCATCATCTCGCGGAATATGGTACTCTTGAGGGAGTCTTTTCTTCTCCACTTAATTAGAGAGCAGGCATGAATCCGAAAATTTCGCATGTTCCCGCCCCGTTTTCGGAGGTGGCACCAATCATCATCCAGACTCCTGCGGATGGCTGCAATGCCGCGAGATCCATTCTGTCTCATTTCCAGAAATCCGCCAGTCTGCCGCAACAGGAGGCCCGAGACATTCTCGTATCCCAGCTCTGAGAGCTCATCAATTGCCTCGATAGGTATGACCGAGACGTCTGTCATGGTACAGATTCCACCGTGTCCTCGCTTCTCGGACTCTGTCGTTCGGTCATGGCTCCCGGCACTCTCCAGATTTCCCCCGAGATTCTCGCAGTCTTGCCGCCCGATCTTCAGGCACTCGTATCGACATATACCGCTCGCACGCCCCGATCGAAGAGCCCTGGTATCGAGGCGGTCTCTGTCTCGCCCGAATGGAATTTCCATCTCAAGAATATCAAGGCGAACGCGAGCGCGTTTGACAGTGTGCCGGACACTCTCAAGATCGATCCAGCATTCCGCCGTCTTGCCATGGAAGCGAATACCCAGATCATTCGACAGTGGTCGTTTTATAAATGCGCCGAACGCCAGGAGATTGATTGGGTGTTCGATCAGGTCGTTCGTTCTCCAGGTCTTATTGCGGGTATGCCGCCGGAGGTCCGACACCAGTTCCTTTGTGAGCGGGCGGCCAGTGTCCGTCGCGAGCATTTTCAGGTCCTCTCCGATGTGGTCCTCTCTGACTTGATCGTTACGCTCATTGCGCTCGGGCAGTACGATTTCTGATCCGATACACCGTCCTCGTTCAGGCTTACCGATGTCATCGGATTCATGCGTCCGAGAGCACTCTTCGCCAATGCTCGCCAGGCGGCTGTGACGATCAATAACGACAAACTCTTCACAAAAAATGCGGACGATCCTCGTCGGTACCTTACCATTCGTAACGCGATTCCGCCCGAGTGCTGGGCTGATATCGAGTACATGCGGGTGTTCCTCGGAGAGCTCGATATTCCTGCGGAGTCATTCCCCGGAGATTTGATTGCGCCCGAAATTGCCGGAAAACCAGTAATCGACCGTATCGGCAAGGTCTCGTATTCATCGAAATTTTTCCCACCCGAAAAAGCATCGGTTTTCGCGAAAATCAACACGGTGTCTTCCGCAGCAGACCTCGACCCGGAGGTCGTTAGCGCGGTCAAGCGGGACCCCGACATGATCCGTATGTTTCCGCTTCGTCTCCAGATGGATCCGGCGATTATGGCTCGATTGGTACGCGAGTGTCCTCAGCTCGTTTCGGAGCATCTCATTTCGTCCGAGCTGCTACGGGATGCGACGATTCTCCGGGCCTACTATGCCACGGCCGAGGCGAAGACCAACCATGGCGTATATTTCGATTACCAACATCACTCTCTCGAAACCCTTCGGGATCTTGCCGAACAATATGGCATTGCTGTGACCGCAGATGCTGGATTCCTCTCGGTGATCGAAGATCGTATGTCCCAATCGACTCCTGATGCTCCAGCGTGGAAGAGATTTTATCAGGAAATCTACAGTGCCGAACACGGCGTTGTGAGTGAGATGGTCGCTATCAAGGCCCAGTATCGCGCCAGTGCTCCCGTATCGGCTGGTCTCGATACTGGTGGTCCGCGCTCGCATGACTGGCTGCGCCGACTGCTCGAGTCTCCGGATCGCGGACGTACGCTGGTGCTCAGCGACACGCAACGACGACTCTTGCTCGATCACGCTCCTCAGATCCAGGACATGTTCGCTCAGCTTGGGACGATCGAAATGGGACCGGAAGACATTCGTCGATTCCTCGGGGTATTCGGCCCGGACATCCGCAAAAATCCGAAACTCGCGGCCGCTTTGCGCGAGGCGATCGTCGCGCTCGGAAAATCGTTTGTCCGAGATCGGGAGTCCGCAAATAACGAGCTTCATGCAAAGGGAATGAATTCACCCGCTCGTGATCAGCTTCGGGAGGCAGCTCGACACCTGGGCATCGCCGTGCCGGAGGCGGATGATCCGCGGTCGATCGCATTGCTTCGTGCGATGATTGTCGAGCGAATCAAGCAGAATGCACATGACCAACTCGCCGCCGCACTTAAAAAACTGAAGCATGCCGATCTCCCTCTGATCCGACGACTCTTTGGCCAAGAACTCGAAGTAGTCATTGCCGGTATCACAGGACTTGGTGCGAACGAACGCGAGGCACTCCGGCGGGATATTCTTTCCCGCTTTGAGGCAGATGCGAGTCTCGCGCTCATGAATAGTCCGGTTGGAGATGCGGCTATTATGGGGGTATCCGATCGGGAGTTTGAGGCAGCGGTACGTCAGACCGAGACGCAAATCGCGGCGGCATATGCTTCCGGGTGCTTCGGAGACGCACTCGTTGATAGGGTTGCTTCTCGAAGCGGGGTGTCGCTCCAGATAACAGCATCCCAAGCAGGGAACCAAAGCAATGCCGGAGCCACTGCGCGGGATCTCGGACTCCAAGCCGGTGCGGACGGACGACTGATCGTTGATACCCCAACCGCCTCGACCCCATGCTATATAGATCCTGATCGATGAACCATCTCGACACCTGGGGGGCTCGAAATCAAGATCGACATGACACGCGGTCGCAATGGGATTGAACAGGCAGTTTCTTCGCTTGAGTTTCTTCAGCGGTGCGGACTGCAATTTCTCGGTGCCGATACGGAGCGCGTGCTTGCCATAGTCCGCCGGATCGATCCGGCGGTCGCTCTCCATCCGGAAGACGGACTCGATGCCGAGGAGCAGCAGTTTTTACTCTCCAATCTGTTACCATTTTTTGGAGTGGAGATGTCTGCCGGAGCGACACTCGCCGATATGATGACCATACTCGACACCATGAACCATGGGACCTCCGAACGTCGCAGCGGATTGCTCTCGCACTTGGTCGAAACACGTGTCGGGTATATTGATCCAGATTCGTTGCGATTCCGGATCGATCGGTTCGAGACTGCTTTCTGGGCGGCGCGATAGGAGTGTTCTATCGGGGCGGGAGAAAGATTTGACTCCATGGCCGAATCGATATAATGGTCGGGCATTATTTCTCTTAGAAAGGAGACACCTATGATCGCGTATTCGATCAAGAAGCAGGGCGAGACGAACGAGAAGCTCGTACTCCGGTACAAGAAGACGTTTTTTCAGACCCGCCTCGGAAACAAGCTCCGCGGAGAGCGACGTTTCGTCCGAAACGTCAGTAAGCGTCGCGAGCGGGAGTCTGCGATTATTCGCGAACTCTACCGGGACTTCAACAACAAAGCTTCGTAGCCTGTTGATCGTCCGCGAACGCAGAAAACGCCCTTCGGGGCGTTTTTTGACCCGTCCGGAAATCTATGGTACCATGTCCGTAGGTCCGAAAGATACACAACGTATACCCATACAAAATGTCCCCAGAGAATCAGAACGCCGGCAATGTCGCCGACCATATTCCCTCCGCCGATCCGCTCGCACTGCTCGAATCCCTCCCTGCCGGAGATCCACTTCTTGCGGAGGAGTCTGAAGACGATACATCGACCGTTGAGATAACATCCTCACCGTCTTCGTCCGGAGGACACGATACGGGTATTACTGCAGGATACGCTCGGATCCTTTCGGGCGTAAGATTCGGGCTCTACTACTGTCTCGTCTCCGCCGGAGTGTTTGCCGTGCTTCAGGTCGCGACCAACTTCGTGGCATACTCCGAACTCGCTATGAACTTCATGGACCCGAGCCGATACGAAGCTTCCGGACAGCATCTCACCCACCAGATCGCCCAGGCGCAGGTCGCTGTCTTGTCGACCGACATCAACAGCACATCCACCGGATCTACCGCACGTTCCAAGATTCTCGAAAGGCGGCTCGAAACTGCGGCTCTCGATGACCGCTCGCTTGATGTGCTCAGTGCCATACGGGAGACCAATCCATACTCGCCCGTGGGCATGAAGACGACAGAGGTCTCTTCGCTCGACATCGATATCGTCCCCTACGAAAACCGCATTATCATACCGAGGATCGGAAAAAATATTCCGATTGTTGATATTGATGCCAACTCTGGTGTTGATTTCAACAACCTTGAGAATATCTTTATGAAAGAACTTGAGCGTGGGGTTGTCCGCTATCCTGGTACCGCTCAGCCAGGACAAACGGGAAACGCTTTCATCTTCGGGCACAGCTCCAACTACCCATGGCTTCCGGGGGAATACAACCAGGTGTTTGCTATGCTCGATAAGCTCGTATTCGGCGATGAAATCATCGTCTACTACCACCAGAAGAAGTATGTCTACGTGGTTCGGGAAAAACAGGTTGTTAAACCAGGAAATGTAAAATCGCTCGAGCGGGATGACACGAAGGCTGAGCTGTCGCTCATGACCTGTTGGCCTCTCGGTACGAGTCTGAACCGTCTGCTCGTTTTTGCCGAGCTGCAATCGGATAGCCCAGCTTCTGCGATCGCGATTCCCGCAGATCACGATACCGATCAATAGTCTTATGGATATTTTCGGATTCCAATTCTCGTATTCGCCAACGCTCCTCTCGGGTTCGGGAGTATTCGCGCTCTTCGCCATGCTCGTGGCGACAGGGGCTTTCGCGGCCGTGTATCTCGTGGGCGTGATCGTGAGTATTCGGATTGTCGGGTTTCGGCAGCGTCGCCGCGAACGAGACAAAAAGCGTCGCCTCAAAGACCTGCTTGCCATGAAGGCGGCCCAGGACGATCTCGACGTCGAGCTTGAGCGTGAGATGCATGGAATCCGTCCGACAAGTAATCTAACCGAGTTTGAAATCCTCAAGGAGGAGGTATCCCGTAATACCTCGATCGAGGAGGGGGAGTCTTCTCAGGAGGAAGTGTGATCGAGTGCTTCCGTGTCGGTGGCATCACCGATTTCGGATGCTATCCCGATCGTATCGGAGGAATCTCCCACAATGGAGGACACGGCCAAGCCGAGTGAGAACGCGGAGGAAACATCACTGGACATGGTGTCGGCGAGCGAGCCCGTATCGGAGACCTCGCCAGTATCCTCTCCATTCGGATCTCCCGGAGCGGACCAGCCGGAAGAGGCATCTGCCAAAATATCCGAACCAGAGAAGTCCGAATCCTCCGCTGATTCTTCACCAGAACCGGTTTCCCCTTTGTTCAGCTTCGGATTCGCATCGGAACCGGAATCAGAATCAAAATCTCTCGCCGTACTCGAACCAGAGAAGTCCGAATCCTCCGCCGATTCTTCACCAGAACCGGTTTCGGCACCGTTTGGCTTTTCTTTCGTGGTCGAGGAGTCTGAGGTTCCGGTGGATTCGGAGCCTGCGAAGGCTGAGAAGAAGACTGAGCCGGAACCAGAAATGAGTTCGTTCTTCAAGGCTGACTAAACTTCGGGACTCCCCCTGGCCAATCCCGGTTTTCGCACCGGGATTTTTTTTGCGCCTCTTTTCGGATACAATCAGGTTCTTCCTGCTTTCTTCCGTTTCTCTTCACTCATGACAACGCCACTCGAAACCGTCGTATGTCCTGTTTCGGGCGTTGCCCCGTCCATGCACTCCCAGCTGGAATATTTGCTCGCGAGTCACCCGGACGCGCCAGTGTGGCAATCGCTCGGATGGAACGAAATGCTCGGATACGCCAATATGCAACGGGAGGGGTGGTATATCGGTATTCATCGCGAAGGAGAAGTTCTCGCGTACTGCCTTCTGGAAGTCCGTGCCGTATGACTCGGATATTTCGGTGGATTCGTTCTCGGTGGCCCTCTCCTCTCCGAGCAAGAAAATACCACGATTGTCCCGGTTTTGTGCGAGGGTATTCGGACTCTCGGTCGGAGACTCGGCCTCGTTTTCGTCCAGATGGAGCCACTCGTTGATAGGGACTTTCCGGGATTTCGCGCTGGTTCGTACAAGCGGTTTATTGAGCCATCGACTGTCCGGATCGATCTCTCCGGGACCGAAGAGGAAATCCTCTCTAGCATGCACCAAAAGGGGCGATACAATATCCGGCTTGCTGAGCGTGCCGGGGTGATCGTGGAGTCGGTTCCGCCGACCGATGAAAATCTTACCACGTTCCATTCGCTCTTTCTTGAGACGACTGATCGCGATGGATTTTCGGGTGCTGGACGGGGGTATTTTGCCGAGCTCTCTCGCTACCTCGCTGCGACGGGGGAGGGGGAGATGCTTTTTGCTCGTATGGACGAGCGGATTGTAGCGGCGGGAATATTCGTCCACCATTTTCGCTCGGCTCTCTACTACTATGGCGCGTCCGCGAGTGATCCCGAGGTTCGGCGCGCCATGCCGACCTACGCGCTTCAATGGGCCGCGATTCGCCGGGCGAAGTCTCTCGGGTGCGCGGTCTACGATTTTCTCGGTATCGAGCCGGAAGAGGGGGGAGACGGACATCTCGCAGGAGTCACGCAGTTCAAGCGGCGGTTCGTGCCGCATGACACAACGGTCTGGCCGGAGGCGCGGATATGGATACCACGACCATTTATCTACGCGATACTCCGCTTGGCTCGTACGCTCAAAAAATGCCTCCGGAAGAAGGCATAGGAGACTACATGCATGTGATCAATATTTCTTCGCGTACGACCTCGGAGAGATCCACCGTTCGATGCTTCATGTCGATAGTCTTTACGTCGTCCGGTGCGAGAGGGTCGTAGAGCTTCTTGAATTCACGATCGAGTCCCGAGAGGGATATGGCACGGTCGCCATCCGGCGTGACGATGCTCGTCTTGAGCGTCTCGATAATAACTTGTACGCCGTCATCGAGCCCGATAATCCGGATGACGAGCACGAGCGGGGCCGAGAATTCCAGATCGTCGTAGTAGCCGGAAGGAATTTCTCCCTCGAAGCGGTACTCGCGGGTGTCGCCGGGAAAACTCTCGAGGATGTCGCCGATGGGGAGGGTAAGCAGGGACATGTGGGTGGTGGTTAATTTTTTTGTTGTGTGAGTTTGGCAATACGAGCAGACACTGCCAATCATATGCCGGACACTCCGGGTGATTCGTTTTTGCTCCTTCGTTGGAGTGGCTGCTTGCCGGCAAACTGGGTAATCGTTCACGTTCTCGGTTGTTTGTTTCCTGTGGCAAGGCGTGCGAGCGTTGCATACATGCCATCGGCGATTTCTCAACGATCGAAGAATATCTGCGAACAAACCATGAGATCCGCGCATATAGCTGCGTAATCGACGGAGCGTCATTCGTTTTCCTGGGCGCGCTCCACGATACGGGATCCGAGCCACTGCTCATGATCCGGATGGAGCGTGTACCACCGGGAATGCTGTACGAAGGCGATCCATTCCGGTCCCGCCCATTCGGCATGTTTTGCCAGGGTGGAGATACAGGCAGCAGAGAAATGCTCTAGGACTCGTTGGATGAGCTCTCGTGACCACCCAGTCTGCTCGGTCGCATGGAGTTTGTCGGCAAGCTCTTTGGACAGGATCTGCGGCAGCTCTATGTCCCGGATTTTCCGAGGACGGATGAGTTTGTAGTATCCGAAGGATTCGATCGCCCCGGATATGATCCCTCCAGCATGAGCGAGACGATCATTTTGATATTCGTGGCACCCACGAAGCCAATCGTCTCAGCATTCTAAATCTGAACGCATACACTATGGTAAACGCAGGGTAAGATCGAGAATATACGAATTATTCTCGTCTTGGCAAGAAACAGTTTTTTCAAGAAGAACAGACGGTGGCTAGTGGAAGAATCGGATCTTGTCGGCGGCGGGGTGATTCCGGAGCTTCTCGAGCGTCTTGGCCTCGATCTGCCGCACGCGCTCGCGCGTGACGCCAAACTCCCGACCGACCTCCTCGAGCGTGTGGATCTCGCCTCCGTCGAGCCCGAACCGCATGATGATGATCTTGCGCTCGCGGGGCGTGAGGAAGTCGAGCATGTCGTAGAGGTTCTCCTTGAGCAGCGCGAGGTTGGCACTCTTGTCGGGTGTCAGATACTTGTCGTCCTCCACGAAGTCCCCGAGGGTGGTGTCGTCCTCGCCGCCCACGGGCGAGTCGAGCGACAATATATCCTGCGAGATGCGCATGATCTGCCGCACCTTGCGGATGTCCATGTCGAGCTCTAGCGCGAGCTCCTCCATGAGCGGTTCGCGCGCCAACTCCTGCGTGAGACGCCGGTAGGTGTGCATGAACCGGTTGATCGTCTCAATCATGTGCACCGGCACACGGATGGTACGGGCCTGGTCGGCGATAGCACGGGTGACGCCCTGTCGGATCCACCAGGTAGCGTAGGTGGAGAATTTGAATCCGCGCTCCGGATCGAACTTGTCGACCGCACGGAAGAGTCCGACGTTGCCCTCCTGGATGAGGTCGAGGAGTCCGAGACCGCGCCCCATGTACTTCTTGGCGATCGAGACCACCAGTCGCAGGTTCGCCTCGGCGAGCTTGCGGCGGGCATCCTGATCACCCTTCTTGATGAGTCGTCCGAGTCGGATCTCCTCCTCCGCGTCGATGAGGGGGAATCGTCCGATCTCGTTGAGGTACATCCTGATCGAGTCGTCCGAGATGTCCGAGAGATTGACCTCTTCCTCTTTTTTCTCGGTGTCAATGGTGAAGAGCTCATCCTTGTCGAGCGAGTCAACGAGCTGGACCCCGAGCTTCGAGAAGCGGTCGTAGACATCATCGAGGAGTTCGAGGTCTTCTTCCGCATGGGGAATGGCCGCAAGCACCTCGTCATAGGTGATGCGTCCGTGGAGCTTCCCTTTCTTGAGGAGTGTCTGAATCTCATCGGACATCCCGTCAAGCAGCTCGGCGGGCACCGTGACGTCAATGAATTTCTTGAGACCTTTTCCGACCCGACGCTTGTCTTCGTTACGGTCAATCGGAATACGTTTGAGTCCGCGCTCTTTCGGCTTATGGAGAATATCCTCGTCCGACCCGAGTTCGTCATTTTCGGACTCGAGCTCCATGAGGTCATCGTAGTCTGGCTCGTCCTGATCATCTTCGATGATCTCTTCGAGGATATCCTCTTCCGCGAGTTCTTCACGGACGAGTTCTTCGTCATCGAATGTCTCGGTATCATCCTCCGCGAGCATGGGGGCGAGTTTCTGGACTTTCTGTTTCTGTTGCTTGGTATCGTTTCGACTCTCCGGCTCTTTCTTTACGAATTTATCGAGTCCGTCCGAAAGGTGCTCCGCGACGAGAGCGGAGAGGTCTATTTCTTCGGCGGAGGCCTTCTTTTTGTTGTCTTTCGGGTCGTTTTTCTTCGCCATGGGGTCGGACGGGTTTAGGAGGTCGTATGTTCGGATACGCTCGCGCGACCCGGCCTGACTACAAAAATCCGAGTTTCTTGCCCTTTTTTAGCAGTGACTCGTAGGCTTGCATGGTCGAGGTCGGATCGGCGTTCGAAGCATCGCGCATAGTAGCGATCAGCCGTGACCGTTCTCGTTCGAAAATCGACTTGTTGAGTGATCGTACGAGCGAGAGGAATCTCGTTTCCGTCGTCTCGGTGTTCGAGTCGGCGTTTTCTTCCTGGATTGCAAGCGCAAGGCTCTTGATCCTGTCGAGATCGAGATCTTCTCTCTGTGTATACGAATCGCCCGCATCGAGCAATCGTCGGAGGAGGATGGTCGTTTCGGATTCCGGCAAATCGGCCACAGTATACGCGAAATTCTCTCAAAACAAATGAAAATACCCGTACTCCGCCAAGTATCCGATGAGGCATTCTGTGAGTCCGAATGCTCGATTTTCGTTTTCCGGTTCCACTACGGCAGTCGGCTTGATCCGGTACCGGCCGAGTGCCTCGTAGACGCTCTCGGATCCGAGATCAAGTTCGCGGCATATCTCGCGGACGTAGAGGTCGAGTTCGATAGGGGATTGGAGTCGCTTGAGCATGGGCAAGAGCTCATCCACCACGGCCTTCTTACCCGTGATGCTCTCGATATTGTGTCGCTCGCCCGCGTGCCGGATGAAGAACGCGATGTGGGAGGGGGCAGACCGTACAAGCGACTCAAAGTCTCCCCCCGCTTTGAGAAATTCATCCGGATCTTTCGCTCCTTCTACGCGTATCACCGAGAGATTCACGTCTTCGTTGATCATATTCTCGATGCTTGCGAATGTCGCCATGACACCTGCGCGGTCTGTATCGAGGCAGAGGTAGAGATTTTTTGTGAGTCGTCGTAGCAGGCGGATTTGGTCGCGCGTGAGTGCTGATCCCGAGATCCCTACGGCGTAGCGGTAGCCCGCCTGGTGGAGCGCAACGGTGTCCATCTGTCCCTCCACTATTACTACCTTGTCAGCCTTGGTGATTTCGCTTTTGGCGAGATGGAGTCCGTAGAGGATAGAGCTTTTATCGAAGATCTGAGATGCGGGCGAGTTGAGGTATTTTGGCTCGCCGGAGCCGATAATGCGCCCAGTGAATCCTACTGGATGTCCGGTGAAATTACAGAGTGGGAAGGTGATCCGTCCAGTGAATTTGTCGCGTCATGGTGCCGAGAATATTCCCGACTCAAGCAGCATCTTTTCCCCGAATCCGCGCGACTGCAGGTCGGTCCAGTGCGGCTTGCCTCCGTCCGCGAAGCCGAGCTCAAACCGGTCGATCGTCTCCATCGAGAGTCCGCGATCCAGCAGGTATGCGAGTTTGTCCGCGTGTTCGGGCTTTCGGAGCGTGCGACAGTAGTAGTCTTTCGCGGCCTTGTGGAGGTCGTAGATATCGCCTCCGGCATCGCGCTCGCGTTCGCGGTACCCGGTCTTGAGCTCCACGCCCGCCTCTTTGGCGAGGATCTCCAGTGCCTCGCGGTACTCGAGATTTTCCACCTCCATGAGGAATTTGATCGGTCCGCCCCCGCGGTGTGTGGCGAAGCAGTAGGCAATATTTTTGGCAGGACTTACCACGAACGAGGGGGTCTTCTCCTGCTTGAACGGAGAGAGTCACTTATAGTTCGCCCCTGTCTTCTTGAGCGTCACGTAGCGGCTCGCGAGCTCGAGGATGTCGATGCGGGATTCGATGTCGGCTGAGACGGACATGGGAGGGAGTAGTTTCCCGCATTATAGCGGTTTCTCCCGAGAAATCCATCCGACATTGTCCACTAGTGGAGAACCCGTTTCGACCTCGCGGCCGCGGACGTGTGAACGGTCGGGGGATTTTCGAACGCAACCTCGAAGAGATCCGGTTTCAAGGCTTTGACGATCTGCCAGAATTGGTCGATACGACAGCTTCGGAGCTTGTCGGCGGCCGATTCGTCCAGCTCGAGGGCCGTACATATGGTTTGTATGAGGGCTACGTTGATCGTGTAACTAAGTCCTTTTCAGCTTGTTTTACCTATTTCGAGTATATTGATCGTCTCAGCGATCAAGTTGCCAACCGTCGATGCCTGCCTCTGGGCCGCCTCGTATGCGCTGACCGCTTCCAGTATCAATCCCGGGCGGTTGGCACCGAGGGCCACCTCGATTGTTCCGTCCCGACCCCGTGCCAAGGTGATCGCTCCGAGCGGCATATGGAGGCTGCTTCTCGGGGGAACGAAGTACTGCCCACGCTCCGTCTCGTAGGCGGACTCGAACGGAAGCGGACAGAACGCCGAGTAAGTGAACATGGCCAGGCGGTCGGCGAACGGTGCAACAAAGAGGTGGTAGAGGCGACCACGGAGACCATCCGCACATTTCTCGTACGAACCCATCCGGGCGAGCACGTCCGCAGCCATGCAGTGGCTGATGACCGTCGCGGTCAGGATGTCACGATCTTCGAATCGGAGCTGGTTTCTGATCAGGACGCCGTAGTATCCGGCTCCGAGCCAGACGATCCGGCAGACGCGGTCGTCTTCGTTGAAGGAGCGGATCTGTGCAAGCATCGTGTCGGCGTATGCCCGGATGTTGAGAATGATCGCGCTTGAAGCATTCGGATCGGTGCTCTCGGACTGGACATCTTCGACCAGACGACACAGGCGCTCGAGCTCCTCGGCATCTCCGATCGGGATCAGTCCAACGAATCGCGGCGCGAACGATCGGTTCGGCAAAAATTGCTGTGCCGCCAGAAACCCCTGGTCGCTTCCTGTCGAGTTTCTGAAAAATGTCTCGAGACGGTCCAGTCACTGCGTTTGGACGGACTTGAGTCGCTCCAACGGTGATATTGCATTGTCAATGACAAGATTCGCGGCTCCAGTCTTGACGCTGCTCGCCACACGCTCGGCCCGTCCCGGCAGGGATTCTCTTGGCACGAGCGTCTGCTCGTACGATTGCGCCGAGGCGAAGGGGGCGAATTTGGCCTGTTGGTTCATGATCTACTCGGTCAGTGCGTGGAAGAAATCATGTGTAATATAAATACTCTATTGTTTCTGTCAAACAAAAAGTCCGAACCGAGAGGATCTGTTGTCGTGATGAGTGGAGGCGCGTACGAACCAAAACCCGGCCCAAGGCCGGGTCCGGGTTGTTCGAAGAGCTAGTTCTTGCCTTTGGTTCCGGAAGTCGATTGCGTGACGACGGTTTCCCCACGTACCGATTCCACCAGTCTTCCGTTCACGTAGGAGTCCCGAGTGCCGGTTGTCCCTCCGCGTCAGTTGTCGATGAACGTTTCGCGTACGGTTGTTCCGCCGGCCGTGAACACTCGTTCGGTCCCCACGGCTTGTTGCACGCTTCCGTCGACAACGGTGCTTTGGATTTTCTTTGTTACTATCTCCGTTGAGTCGGGTGTCGTTACTACCGTCTTTTCCGAGGACTGTGATGTTCGGACCGAGGTGACCAGTTTTCCGTCGACGCTTACGTTCGAAGTATTGCCATCCCCCTCTTTTATCTTCACTTTGTGGCTATCTGGTCAGGTCGACTCCTCGGTACTCTTGAATTTGTCCGCATAACTCTCTTTAACGACCTCTACCTTCTTCTTCGCCTCTTCCT
>DDBV01000029.1:0-60944 GCA_002335145.1 Patescibacteria group bacterium UBA2023 | reverse complement strand
TCGCCTCTTCCTCTGCCTTCTTCGCCTCCTCTTTCGGCTCTACCTTCTGTTGTGCCGCCGGAAGCTGCGTCCTCGGTGCGGGTACTACCTGCAGCGGGTCGGTGACGTGTGCGACCGGCGCCTGCCGCAGCAGGTCTCTGCTCCTCAGGTCCTCGGCCATCGCGGCGTAGTCGGGCCGTGCATCACGCCGTCGGGATCATCCGCCGAGCGGCATTGTGATGCGCGCCGTGAAATCGGTCCCGTCTCATCCGGTACCCGGTCTCGTGCGGTGGTTCGCCTCTACTCCGATTTTCACCCCGCTGTCGAGCTTGACGCCTGCCTCGAGGTTCAGGTCGAGATTCCGTGCCGTGTTCCCGCCCCGAACATGCGTGGCTCCGACTCCGGCGTACCAATTCGGATCTTCGTACCGGATTCATCCCGATACGGCTGTCTGTCGAGCGCCGTTATTGAGGTGTCGCCGCTCCACCGCGGCCGATGCTACCAGCAGACCGTCGGATCCGATATTGAATCCGATTGATCCATCCAGTCCCGCTGCCGTTCCGCCGTGCAGGTCGTAGTTCGCCGTTTGCTGACTACCGTCCGGCATGACGGTAGTCTCGGAGTAGAGACGTGCCGACCCGCCGCCGTCCACGTGGCTCCGTCGGACTCCGGCACCCACCGAGTACCCTGCTACCGCTCCACCCCGTTCGTTGGTATGAATGAACTGCACGTGCGCGAACAATTCCTCGACCCGGTGGTTCTTGAGAACCCGGCGGTCGACCTGCGTCGCGTCCCGTGCGATCGTGGCGTCTCGTCCGTCGGCCTGCGTGTATCCGCCGCGTACCACGATCCGGTTGCGACTGTCGATATCCACGCCGAATCCCGCGAGTGCCGTCTTTTGCTTCCCCGAAACATTGCCGGCCAGGAAGACGTGTCCGGTCTTTTCGTCCACTCGGACCGGTACCTGGATTTTTCCTCAGACCTCCACTCCTTCGGTTCCAGCTCCAATGCCGATTTCCCCAGAAGGATTCCCTTCCGAAAAAAACGTGGCCATACCTCCATCAAGCTGCTGCTTTACAAGAGACTCCAGTCGTTCGTATTTTTCAAACTGTTCAGCACTCAGGTCTTTGCGCATTGCCCCCAGAGTTCGTGCCAAGTCGAGAAGTTTTTCTTTCGAATAGACGGGCAATTGACGCTCTAATGTATCGAGATCGGCACGACCGAGCGGGAGCTTGTTCGCAGCCGCTCCACCTTCCGAAATTTTCTTTTTTTCCATAGAGAGTAAGGTTACCTGAGGAATTTTATTTGTAAAACCCATAGCCGTAAAATCTCTGCTGTGCGTGATTACGGATTGATTGTAACACACAAAAAAGTATCCTGTCAAAAAAACCACTCCAAAGGAGAAGGAGTGGTTTTTTTGAAGAGTCTGTCAAGAATCTTTCTTCTACTGTATTACGCCCGTGCGCGTACTTGTATCGGATACCGAGTGGCCAATCTCCCCGACTCGGTCGATATTCTGTTGGTTGAAGACGGTCGCGACAAGGCGTGGTCTGAGGGTGAGGATCGTTTGCCAGAAGTTCTCGGTCCCCGCGTTCCGGAGTGTCTGGCTTTCGGATGCCGAGAATTCCAGGATCGTTGTGATGGATTCCACGAACTGTGGTATGGCCGATACCTGGAGGAATCTTGGTTGGAAGCTCATGCTGGCAAGCGTCTGGATGGTCTCTTTGAGAATCTCCATCACCTTCGATGTTCCGGACTGGAGAAGCTCAAGACGCATGACCGCATCGAGTATCAGTCCTGGACGATTCCAATCCACGAATATATCGATATTGGCTCTCTCCGGAACCGATCCCTCCGCGAGGCTTATGGCTCCGAGCGGAAGCATGATTCCCAGCTTGTTCGGGACGTTGAAATAGGGAATGTTGCCTTTTTTCGGCATGTTCTCGAACCGGAACGGACAGATCGCGCTGTATCGGTACATGGCGATCCGGTCGGCTACAGGGTGGAACATGAGCTCCATGACGACATGTCTCGTGTCTTCCGGGAGCACGAGAAGGCCAGGCGTATCGGCGGCGAAGGCTGCGAGGTAAATCGGTGCCAAGACCGCTTGTTGGCGGACATCCTTGTTTCGGTTTCATGCCTTCTGTCCCATGGCGACACACCAGTATCCCATACCGAGATACAGGATGCGGGTTTCCCCGAGGCCAGATCCACGGTAAAGCTCGGAAAAGCTCGAGAGCGTCCGCTCCATGAGGCTGATTTCCGTTTCTCGGATGGATGGATCTCTGGACGCGCTCTCAATACCCGTCCGGACGATTGCCTGGATTGCTCGGAGATCGCGAGCGTATTCGACCGGAATGATCCCGAGGAATTTCCCATTCAACCCCTGTGTTTTCAGAGGCTCTCCGAGAAACTCCTGGACTTTCGGCTGATCTTCTTTGTATTCCGATATGAGTTGTCCCATTCGAACGAGTCCGGATTTGCGCAGATTTTCGAGTGCTTGGACAATCTCCATTACATCTGATGTTGGGCACAGGTTTGCCGCGGCAGATCGTACCGTCGTTCCGAGATCGGGCCGGCGGTCTAGTGTGTTTTTTTCCACGTGTACAGACTCGTACCCGTTCTGCGATGCCCAGTTGCCTTCCCTGTTATCCATGCGTTTTGTAGTGCCAATCAAAAATATCTTATATTGAATATACCTGTATAAATCCGTATGTCAAATATCCATTCGGACGATATCGTCAACGGGTTCTGTCTTTGTGTCCTGAATCATCGGGATATACTGTCCACGTTGATTCACTTCTTGTCGGCATGGCGATGAATATCACAACGATCGGATGAGGCTCTGGGACGTTCGGAGTTCTCTCGGGTCTCAAACGCAATCCTGATTTTCGTCTCGCTGCGATCGTGAGTGTCGCGGATTCTGGAGGGACTACCGGATACCTGCGCGATACTTTTGGTATTCTGCCTCCTGGAGACTTCCGTCGTTCGCTCGTGGCACTCGCCGAGGACACCGAGGCGACTAGACGTCTCTTCGAGTATCAGTTTGCGGATGAGAGTCCGATCGGAGGCAATAAAATTGGCAATCTCCTCATTACGGCCCTCGTGGATCTCTCCGGGAGTTTCGAAGGATGACTTGAAGCGGTCTCAAGGATGTTTCGCGTGCGGGGAAAAGTCATCCCCGTCACACTCGAGGACATTCATATCGGTGTCCGGTTCGAGGACGGTACGGAGATCGTGGGCGAGAAGTACATCGATATTTCCGAAAAAAATCCATTCGAGCGCGCCCATAATCCTTCGCTTGCCATTACCGAAGCTTTTCTCACGGGCCCAGGCCGTCTCAATCCGCGCGCTCGCGAGGCGATAATGAACTCCGACTATATCATCATCGGCCCCGGCGATCTCTATACGAGCATCGTACCGAACCTCCTCTGCGAGGGTATGCGTGAGACACTCGCACTCTCACCGGCCAAGATCGTGTATATCTGTAACGCTATGACGAAGTACGGCGAAACCACCAATTTTGCCGCGGAAGACTTTGTGCGCGTCATCGAGCAATATACTGGAGATCGACTGGACTACGTGGTGGTGAATAGTGCCGAAGTCGCTCCCGATGTGGCCGAACTCTATGAACGGACCGAGAAGAAGATCCCGCTTCGTATTCGCGATCGTACGAGCTTCGCTGGGCGTCGTCCTACGCTTGTGGAGCGCGATCTCGTAAATGCGACCGATGTCGTTCGCCACGACCCGGATAAGCTCTACTCCCTGATCGTCGACATTGTCGATGGATGGATAAAATAATGCCCATGCCGAGACCGAGAACACCGTTATCATCGACCGAGCGATCGCTTCGTGCGATAGAACTCCACACTCGTGAGAGTCGTGACGAGGTAGGGAAGCTCTCCATGCTTGCCGAGGAGATTCGTCAGCACGAGCTCATGAAGCAAGGGAGGAGCCGCATGCGCGCATTTCTTTACCAGATCATGCTCGGTATCGCTTTCGCCGTAGGGACAGTCTTCGGTCTCGTACTGCTTTCGTGGGTCACGCTCCACTATTTCCAGGATTCCCAGATGCTCCGGGATATTATCGAGCGGCAGCTCGATATCCGCAATTTTAATATCGAGCGATTCCGGGAAGAGGCGAAAGAGGGGTCGGGATTTGGACGCATCCCCGATCTCTTCTAAGAAGCTTCGCATTTTCTCCGGAGCGAGATTGGAAGTCTGATGAGAAAATAATAGAATTTCTTTCGTGTCATTTTCCATTTCGCGAATATACTCGGCCGCGTACTCGGACAACCTTCTCGCCATGCAAAAAAATTCTCGCATCTTTGTCGCTGGTCATCGTGGTATGGTCGGTTCCGCGCTCTGTCGGCTGCTCGAGAGCGAAGGATTCGAGCATATCCTCGTCCGTACTCGCACTGAGCTCGACCTGACCGATGCCTCCGCGGTCCGTGCGTTCTTTGCCGAGTATCGCCCGGAGTATGTTTTCCTTGCGGCGGCGAAGGTGGGCGGCATCCTCGCCAACCGGGATTTTCCGGCCGAATTTATTGCTGAGAATCTCTCGATCGAGCTCAATGTCATTGGAGCTGCCCATGAATTTGATGCGAAGAAGCTCTTATTTCTCGGATCGAGCTGTATCTATCCTCGCGACTGTCCTCAACCGATCCGGGAAGAATACCTCCTCTCTGGTTCGCTCGAACCGACGAATCGTCCCTACGCGCTCGCGAAGATCGCGGGGATCGAGCTCTGCGCGAGCCATGTACGCCAGTACGGGCGGAATTTTATCGCGTGCATGCCAACGAATCTCTATGGCCCCGGAGATAATTTCGACCCTACATCCTCGCACGTGCTTCCAGCCATGATTCGGAAATTCCACGATGCCAAGGTTTCTGGTGCACTATCTGTGACTCTCTGGTGAGACGGAACGCCCAGACGAGAATTTCTCCATGTCGATGACATGGCTTCGGCTTGTCTCGCGCTGATGCGCAGATATGATGCTGATCCAGCGCGCGCAGCGATGCTCGATATTTTCGTCAATATCGGAACAGGGGAGGATGTAACGATCCGTGAGCTTGCCGAGACGGTCCGGGAGGTCGTGGGGTACGGGGGTGCGATCGAGTGGGATACCTCCAAACCCAATGGCACACCAAGAAAGCTCCTCGATATATCCCGTATTCGCGAACACGGATGGGCATACAGCATCGGTCTGAGAGAGGGGATAGAAGATGCGTACCAGTGGTTTCTGCAGAGGTGACAGCACTCCTAAATACCTTGCATAGTCATTATTTGTAATTCGGCAAGAATCATGGTACAGTATCCGTGTCTTCCGGATTTTTTCGGGAGTTCCGCGTTGTCAGCCCTTCGTGATATGGACCGGTCCGAAATCATCGCACTTCTCGAACAGATCGCGTTCACTCCGGATAAGCAGGACGCGGTGAATGCTATGATTCATCGTGTTTTATCCTGTGATGAATCGATGCTCCGCACGATCGAGTCCCAGCTTCTGAAATATGCCGAGACCGTATCGGACAATGTCACCGAGGCAAACCACGCATGTGCGGTGATCCGTTCGTCCGCGAGAGATCGGATCGAGTCGAGCGAGGTCTCCCGGGAGTATGTCGCGGCAGAGACTCTTATAGAGAATCTGTTTGCATAAACCGCAAGAAATATTTTTTTTCATCTTCCCATACCATGACCAATCCAGACATGATGCGTTCGGCCAATGATACCGCCGAGAAACTCCAATCGACCGCCGATCGTAACCGTGATGCGATCACGACCGCGATCGAAACGACCAAAAATTCCGGATTGCTCACGAGAGAGTCCACGGCCGACACTGCTCTGATGTCCGCGAACAATGCACTTCGTCAGGAAGTCGATGCGAAGATCAATCTCGTGAAGATCAATCTCGAAGCCGGAAACCAAGTAGCGGCTGAGCGTCTGAGGAGAGATCTTGAGGCTCTCTTTGTCCAGCAGCACGAGATGAAAGATTTGGTACTTCAGGGAAATGATGCCGATGAAGTTCGCGAAAAGATAGCTGAGAACCAGGAAGCTCGCCGCCAGACACTCGCCGAAGACAAGGGCACGGAGAGCTCCGAAGGATCCGAAGGAGTGGATATGCAGGCATGATCCATTCCGGGTGTGCTCGGGTCTATCGTTCCGGGACAGGCTGCTCGGGATGCTCTCAGGGAGTTGAGCGAGGAGACGGGTCGGCAGATCGGCCCCCAGTAGCTTAATACGATGCCCGAAGATGGACAAAGGCACCATTCTTCGTTGGATTCTTGCCTGTTTCTTACGAAAAACCCTCCGAATTTTGGAGGGTTTTTCTCGTGTCGTATTATGGTGCCGGGAGAGAGAATCGAACTCTCACGCCATAGGCGCGGGCTTCTAAGACCCGTGTGTCTACCATTTCACCATCCCGGCTGGCGGCCACGATTGTAAGCGAAATGGTCGCGAGGTCAATTCGAACGAAAGTTGTTTTTCGCGATATTCGCGCATATAATCGCGCGGAATGTATTTTCTTACGATCCGTTCCATGAGGCGTCCCAAGATTTCGATCCTGCTTGTCGAGGATTATGTCCCTCTCGCGGAAAACATAGAGCGGTATCTCGCCCTCAAAGACTACGAGGTCCGGGTTGTGCCGGATGGGAAGCAAGGGCTATATGAGGCGGTCACCGGAGAATACCACTGTGTCATTCTCGATATCGGACTTCCGGAGATGGATGGGCTCGCCGTTGCCGAGGCGATACGGCGGGATGGCAAGACGGTGCCGATTCTCATGCTCACGTCCCGCTCCCGCACGGAGGATGTCGTCGCGGGATTGTCTGTTGGGGCTGACGACTATCTCACCAAGCCGTTCGACTACCGCGAGCTGCTCGCTCGGATCGAGAGTCTCGTTCGTCGCTCCCAGTGACGGGTTGAAACGGTCATTACCGTTGGGCCGCTCGTCATTGATGCCGACCGCCGACAGGTCGCATGGCATGGAGAATCGCTCGAATGCTCGGGTCGGGAGTACGAGCTTCTCTCGTACCTCGCACACCGCGCTGGACAGGTGGTCTCGCGCGAAGAGCTCCTGCGCGAAGTCTGGGGGAATCCTGATGAATTCTCCACGACCAAGACGCTCGATGTCTATATCGGATACCTCCGCAAAAAACTCGGTGTCGAGGCGATCACGACCCGTAAGGGATTCGGGTATGCTCTCACGGTCGAATGTACCCAGATGCCTCCGAACGACGATGTACTCGAATAAGCGCGAACTCCAGCAGCGTTCCAGGCGAATCGCGGCGTTCTTCACGCTCGCGCTTTTCGGGTTCTTCCTGTTTTTCGGTATCGCGCTCTCGTATGGCCTCTGGTGGTGGCGACAGTCTCAGCAGACGGCGGAATTCCAGTACAAGATCGCCTCTATGTCCCGAATCCTCTCGGGCGATCTCGCCGTAGAATCCCTCTCGGCCCAGCGGCGTCATGAGATATCGCGTCGGCTCTCTCTCGTGATCAAGAACCATTCCGATCGCGATGTGATGAAGGTCATTGTCGACCGATTTAGAATAGGGTTTCTCGAGTCCGAGATTCAGCACATCAACTTTTCGGATTCTCCACTCAGAATTCGAGTCGAAGGAACGGAATACTTTGCTTTCAAGATTCCATTCATCCGCAATGATAGCCGATACGTCGCTTATATTACGGAGCGTGTCGATACGCCATCGCAGTTTATCTACCAGGATATTGTCGTTCTCGTTCCCTTTGTCGCGCTCGTCTCGTTCGGATTGTATTTCATACTCATTGCATTCGTTCGCAGTACCTTCCGACCTGTTGAATCGGTCCTTGACGATCTCGAAGCGTTCGTTCATAATGCTGGGCACGAGCTCAAGACGCCTCTCTCGGTGGTTGATTCCGGCATGCAATACCTCCTTGCGACCGAAGAATTCGATCGACGGACGGTCGAATCCGCCCGTTTGGAAGTCACGCGCATGACCGAGATTATCGATGGCCTGATAGAACTCGCATCTATCCAACCCACGGTCGAACACGATCTCATTCCCATCGTGCCGGAGATTGAGGCAGCACTTCTGGAATGCGAATCACTCATCCGTGCGAAACATATTACAATCAATCGACGCTATAACTCGCGTCCAACGGTGGAAGCACCGAAGAAGTATATCGGTATGCTTCTCGGAAACATCGTGCGAAACGCGGTAAAGTACAATCGTGACGGTGGAACGATCACCATCCGTTGTGACTATACCAATGTGACGATCGCTGATACGGGGATTGGCATACCGTCACGCGAGCTTGAGCGCGTGTTCGATCGCTTCTTTCGGGCTAAACAGGTCTGTCACTCTGGATTCGAGGGGAGCGGACTCGGACTGTCGCTTGCGAAGAAGATTGTCGATACGCTCGGCTGGAATCTCGTCATCGCAAGCGAAGAAGGTGTCGGGACCACCGTCATGGTCGAGTTTTCCTCGCGCAGTCGGACGGTCGCGAAGAGCGGAAAATCCTAGCGTCCGCGCTTCCCTATTGCCTCACGGTACTGAGCGAAGGCTCTCTCATCGCGTGCATCGCAGATGGCGTACTTGGTGTAGAAGTGGTTGAGAAACGTCTGCCAATCGATAAAAAATATACCGTTTCTTGGGCCATAGCTATTGATTGCGAGCACTCATTCGTCCGTATAGCTCCCAACGGCGATGATGTGCCCCACGAATTTTCCATCGCGACGAACCTTGTACCGCTTGGTATCGCGGACAGCTTTCCAATCTCCAGAGGCAGACCCTGTATATATGTACCGCTGGTGGGCGAGAGCATGCTCAATTTCTTCGCGGGTCTGAACCACGGCATATCCCGTAACCGCTTCGTGCGATACGGCATCGGCGAGATTCGACTGGAGCGTGGTGCCTTCGGTCAGGATCGTGGAATTTTTCTGTGCAAGGCGCGACCATTCTCTCGAAGCATCTCTCGGGATGTAGTCGGTCTTGTCTGCAGCAGCTCGGATACGGTTCTGAGCGTTGATCACATGCGCGAGAGCGAATTGTCCGCAGGCCATCCGCGTCGAGGCTTTTGCCCCTTGGTTCTGTATATCGATCACGGGGAATGGGAGGTGGTCCGAGAGGGGTTCTATCGATCCAAATGTCACTTCATATCGGTAGTCCCGAATATCGGGCGCGTCAATGGATATGTATCATTCGGGCGGGAGAGTTTCGTTGGTTCGTTGTTCCATAGGGGTATTAGAGGAGATTGATTCGATCTGGGAGTTCTTCGATCCGCATGCGGACGAATGCGGTTTCGGTGGCGAGATCGCGAATGGCGTCGGTTTGGAGCTGGTTTGCGTCCACGAGTCGGAAGATTCTCTCGGTCTCGTTTGCGCTCGCTTGTTCGAGAGACTTCGAGAGTCGTGAAATTTCGTAGGCCTGGAAGATTGCCAGTACGAGCAGAACCGGACTCGGAGAGGCTGCAAGCGCGTCAATGAGGACAGAGGAGAGGATGTTATCCATGCAAGCGGTCGAAAGCGGTAGAATAGGTGAAAGCTTCCCGTCCGCGTCCGTCAGATCTCTCGGCAGATCGAAGCTCGTGCATTGCCGCATCGATCCGGTCGAGTGTGGAGAAGACCGTTCCGAGAGTAGATTCGCAGGGGGTTATCGTCTTTGGTCTCATGACGCGGATACTGAGTAATCCGTCACATAGCGGCGGATGAAATCTACGAAGCTTGCGACGAGCGTCCCGACGAGGACTCAGAGCGAAATAGGTTCTCCCGATTGCAAGGACGAGGCGAGCGATGCGAGCGCGGGGACGGCAATGATGGCCGTGGCTCGGAGCCAACGCAGGAGGAGTTTTTGATCCACGGAGAACGGTGGGGATGAAGAGAATCGAAGCATTGAGTTGAAGTGAGCGGTAGCACTCGCGAGACTCCGAAAAATCTCAGGCCGATACCACTTGAACAAAAAACACCCCGCTTCGGAGTGTATAGTAAGTAGGCGTGTCTTAGTCTCTCGGACGCTCTACGACGATAACGAATTCGCCGCGTGGTTCGCGCGTCTCAAAGTGCGCGGCCACTTCTGTTGCCGTCCCACGGACAAACTCCTCGTGCATCTTGGTGAGCTCGCGTCCTATGGCAATCCGACGGTCTGGACCGAGAAAAGTCGCGAGTTCGTCGAGAGTTTTCCTGATACGGTGGACCGACTCGTAGAACACGATCGTACAAGGCATCTCGGCCATCTGCCGTAGAAGGGTCTGACGCCCCTTCTTGATTGGGAGAAATCCGAGGTAGAGGAAGTGGTGGGTATCGAATCCCGAGCCAACGAGAGCCGAAAGGACAGCCGATGCTCATGGGATCGGTTCGATTCGGACCCCCGCCTCGGCAGCACGGGCAATGAGGCCGAATCCAGGATCAGATATTCCGGGCGTCCCAGCATCCGATACCAGTGCCACGTGTCTGCCTGCGAGCATCTCTTCTACCAGGCGGACGATCTTCGCATCCGACGTGTGTCCATGGAAGCTCGTCATCGGGGTGGTTATTTCGTAGGCTTTCAGGAGCTTGCCCGTGACACGGGTGTCTTCGCAGGCGATTACATCCGCCTCGCGCAGGGTGCGAACGGCACGGTAGGTAATGTCTTCGAGGTGACCGATCGGTGTGGAGACGACGGAGAGCATGAGCGAAGACGATGAGGTTATAAGGAGATCACGTGAGTCTTTACCGCCTTCCCTTGAACGCGCTTACGAGCGTTACATCATCGGCATATTCTATGTATCCCGCGTTCGGCAGCCCCCGAGAGAGTCTCGATATCCGGAGGTCTCGGTCTTTCGGGAGATTTTCCTCGATATAGAGAGCAGTTGCTTCACCTTCGAGATTGGCGTTCGTGGCGAGGATGAGCTCTTCTATCGGCTCGCTCGAGACTCGCCGAAGGAGTGTATCGATATGCAGGTCGTCCGTCATCACGCCGTTTGCTGGAGAGATCGCTCCGCCGAGTACGTGGTAGCTGCCGGAGAATATCCCGAGTCGCTCGATTGCGACGAGATCCAGGTAGTCTTCCACCACACAGAGGGTCGTGCGTTCGCGTGCTTCGTCTCGGCAGATCGAACATCGCATTTCGTTCCGGTCGCAGACGCTGTGACACCGTTCGCACTCATGGAGTTCAGATTGGAGTCTCGCGATAGCCGATCCGAGATTCTCGGCATAGGCCGGGTGTGCGCGCAGGAGGAAGAGGGCGAGCTTCGTAGCGGTTTTCTCTCCGATGCCCGGGAGAAATCCGATGAGGTCGATGAGCTTCTTGAGGCTTTCGGGCATGCTGAATGGGACAGAGTGGATGGATCATACCGACCGAGAGACCGAATGCAAATCGAAAACCCCTCCGGATTCCGGAGGGGTTCGGGTGTTACGCGCGATTTTTCTTTCGGTTTACTACGAGCTGTTGAGCGATCATGAAAGCTGTATTCACGAGCCAGTAGAGTCCGACTCCGAGCGGAAAGAAGTAGACCGATACTCCCACGATCGGAGGGAGGATAAAGAGCATTGCCCGACTCATGGCGGCAGCATCCGGCATTGTGGGTTCGTTCTCGTCCGATGACTTCTTTGCTGGTTTTTTCTCGGTCTCTGGAGGCATGGAGAGCCATCCTTGGAGTGCCTGGAGTCCTCCCACCAGGACGGCCATGATGATCGCTGCATCACTTCCGATACTCGCGAGTCCGAGACCGAGAAAGTCTGTATTAATGCTTTCGACATCGAATCCTGCAAGCGGCGCGTAGAGGAAATACGCATTGGTCGGACTCTCGATATGCAGAATCACGGAGTAGAGCATGATCAGGATCGGCAGTTGCAGGAGGAGTGGCAAAAACGATCCGAGGGGGTTTATCCCCTCCTTCTTGTAAAGATCGAGCAACTCCATTCCGAGTTTGGATTGGTCGTCCTTGTGTCGCTCCTGCAATGCTTTGACTCGCGGCTGAAGTTCTTGCATGCGGCGGGTGTTTTCGAGCATGTGCTGCTGTGGCTTGAGCAGGAGGAGTCGTATTCCGATTGTCACGATAATGATGGCAAGTCCCAGAGAATGATCTGGGAGATTGTCTATGAGCCATGCGAAGAGGTTGTAGAGTGGCGCGTAGAGAATAGTGCGGAAGAATCCCCGGAATGCTCCTACTTCCTCGATGTCGAATGATGCTGCGCTCACGACGGTGCCGCTTTGCGAGAGTTTTGCCGAGAAGCGTGCAGGAGACAAGAAGAGTCGCGAGATGTCGGAGAGGTCTACCGCTCCGGTCGCATTTGATGCTACGGGAATTCTCTGACAGAATTGCTCAGGCAGATCCGAAATCGCGAGCCCGTCGCGCTCGATCATAATATCTCGACACGTGTCAATTTCTACTGGCGTGGCGGTGGTATTGCTGATTGCGAGTGCGGGCAGATCGGGGATTGCGTACTCACGTGCGGAGACCTCGATCGAGACTGTATCACTCGGGATAGTCTCTACTTCGGCTGGCTTCGCGAAGAAGGTCTGTACGATGAATATCGTGAGAACCGCGATAAGCAGGATATTGAGGAATTTCGGGTTGGACATAGGGGAATAGTTAGAGCCTTGGGATGGATGATACGAGCGCATGGAGATCTCGGTCGAATGTCTCGACCGAGCGAGAGTCGCGTCGAGAGAGTTTTATGCCTTTTTTTGCTCGTACTACCAAGTCTGCACGAAGGCTGTCACAGAGGGGTCGGAGCGCATCATAGAATCGTCGGCGAAAAAAATTACGATCGATCGCAGTCGCTACGTGCTTTCCTGAGAGAATGATCCCGGTCTGGAGACGGTCTTCGCGGTTCGCGAGGATTGTTGCGGCAAAGATTCACGAAAAAAAGGGCTTCCCCCGGACGAGGACCCTTTTGACTTCGCGCTCCGAGAGACGGTAGCGTTTGGCGATCATACGGTGTGTTTAGCTCGCGCGGAATCGCTCATTGGATCCTGGGTGGGTCACGAAACGTGCCGTCCCTCCGGCAACGATGTGGAGTTTGGACTTCCCCTTGGTCGTCTGGTATCGCTTGGCATAGCTTACAGTCAGGACGTGCCGTCCCTTCTGTCGTCGAGCCTTGAGGACATTCTTCCCGGTCGCAGTAGTGGAGCGGGAGAGGAATCCGTGCGTCCGCAGGCGCTTGCGCTTCTTGAATTTCGAAAGCATAATTTCCGTCTAAAAAGAGTGGCGGTATTATATGAAAGATACCACGAGAGTCAAAAAAGAATTTTCAAGGTCTCGACTTTTCGTACTCCATTCCAACTGGGCGGTCATGAGATGAAGATTTTTCCTCATCTCATGGAGTTATTCATCCTCCTCGTTTTTATGTCCTATCCACTGGTGTTTCCGATCAATTGCAGATTCGGCCGCATCTTGCTGGGCTTTTTTCTTGCTCGATCCCGTCCCGAGCCCGAGGAGCGACTCGCCCACATACGCGCCGATCGTGTAGGTTTTGTCGTGGTCCGCTCCCGCCTCAGAGAGGACATCGTATCGGGGTGGCACGCCGAATCGCCGCTGGGTGAGCTCTTGTAAATGGGATTTCGGATCGATGTAGAGCCCCTTCTCCAGGATAGCTTCCACTGTGGGATAGAGCTCGCGCAATACGAATTCTCGGGCCGCATCGTAGCCGATGTCGAGGTATACCGCCCCGAGGAAGGCCTCGAAAGTGTCAGCAAGAATGACCGGATTATGCTTGCCTCCCGTTGCGAGTTCTCATCGAGACATCACGAGCAGATCGGGAAATCCGAGCCGTTCGGCGATCGGTCCGAGATTCGTGCCTCGCACGAGCGCGCTACGGATATCCGTGAGCCGCCCTTCGGGTTCGGTGGGAAAATCGTGAAAGAGTCGGTTCGTGATGATGAGTTCGAGGACCGCATCTCCGAGGAACTCCAGTCGTTCGTTATGTTCCGGGAAACGCTCAGGAATCTCGTTCACCGCCGAGCGGTGGACGAACGCGAGCGCGTATGGTTCGATGCTTGAGAAAGGAATGCCAAGCGATCGCAGAAATGTTTCCACAGTCGCTTCGAACTCCTTACGATTCACTGGGTGCTGTTTCGGCGACATGGTCGGCGAATAAGAAAGTATACGGTTTCCGGATGAGCGTCTCCTGTGACGAGAGGATAGTCTCCCGGTCATTTTTCGCCGCATTCAGTACACCGTTGAGCAGGGTCTTGAATGCGGGGTCCGAGTAGGTCTTCGCGAGTTCGAGCGCCTCGTTGATTACCACTTTCTCAGGAATCGTGTCAATCCGCAGAAAAAACATCTCGTAGAGCGCGAGACACGCGATCACGAGATTGGCACGGGGGATGCTCTCCATTGCAAAGCGTGGCGCGTAGCGTTCGAGAATATTGAGCAGTAGCGACTGTCGCTCGATGACCCCATGGTACGCATCGTCTATATACGGACGATCGAGAGACTCCACGTATTCGGACTCAAAAAAACTCGCCTCAAAGGTCCCGGCGTCCATTTCCCCAGCACCCGTAGATCGCGCATAGAGCGACTGGAACAGGTAACGTCGGGACTTCGGACGCGAAATCTTCGCCATGGCGAGTGAGTCGAAAATGATCAAGTCGATTACGCGCGAATGGTCTTCACGCGGGATTTCTTGCCGACCGAGAATACCTTGCGTCCCTTGTACTCACCGGTGATCGGAGAGGCGAAGTGAGCGAGCGCAATGGCGTTTCCGGCCTCATCGTACTGGAGGGCGGTCTTGTCTCGGAGCTTCTTCGCAGCAAGACGGAGCCACTGCGAGGAGCGGTGACCGGTGCGCGATTTCGAGGTCTTTTTGTCTGGTGCGAACGTCATATCGTGAACAAAAGAGAATATTCGACCGCGAGATTATAGCGAAAGTCCGAGAAAATCAAATGTTTTTATTCGTTCGTTGGAGTGTTCGTTTTTCCTTGGGAGGGCTTTTCTTGGCGGGTTGTTTTTTCGCTCGATCCGGATACCGGCGAGACGTGGACATTCACCCGGACATTGTTTGTCGCGTGGGCACTCGCGTATCTCGGACGATGCTGCCTAATTGTATCCGATTCGATTTTTTCCCGCCATCGGTGAATACTCAACCATACGGCCGCGGATATCGCCGCTATCACCGATAGGATTACGAACGTCACGATACCCCACCATATTGCCGTAGCGTGTCAGGATTTCTGCGCCTCGTCGTATATCCAGATGATCGCGTACGCGACGATAAGACAATAGACGAAAGCCAGACTTGCCGTCGCTTTGTCTCACCCGCGCCAATGTCCCCGAACCCAATGTCGCCGTACCATCTGTTCGTCAATAAATGGCTATATGGAATATAAAATTAAAACGAAGTATGTCAATTATTTATCGGAGTACAGCATCTCGTCTCGCACCATCCGCTCGATCTCGGTGAGGATTGCGAGCGTGCGGTGGTCTTTTTCTGAGATCTTCGGTTTCGAGACGATCTTCGATTTCGCGACCGCGAGACGCGACTGGATTTCCACGAGACGCTCGTCCGAGAGGTGTGAAATTCGACGGATCACGCTTGCTCGCTCTTCTGCCGAGAGAATTGATTCGCTCCGCGTATCCGAGTTGGGATTGGTTGGTGTAGCGGTATCCGATACTTCTGGTGATTGAGCATTGCCGCATAGAGCATAGACAAGCGAGAAGTCACGAGCATTGAAGGCGTTTTCATACATTTTTCGTACCTGCGTCCAGATCCGCTGGGCCCGACTGTCCGGATCGATTACGGGATCGAGTTGGTCGAATGTCTCGATGAAGACCGATTCGAGTTTTGCCTCGATCAGGGCCTTCATGGAGATGAGGTTGTCCATCTCTTTGCGGGCTTCCCGCCGAGATTCGTCATCGAGCGACACGAGCGATACTTCTTTTTGAGCGATCGAGTGCTCCACATCGAGCAGGCGGGCGATTCCTCCGCGCATCTGCGCCTCGAAATTTTCGGTGATCGTACGGATTTCCTCGAAGGCCGCGGTGTTATCTTCCATCGTGGCATCGAGCAGGGGGTCAACGTTCCCGAGAAAACCATCGAAAGGGTACCGAGATCATTGTGCACGTATCGGGCCGAGCAGGCAGAGCCGTCCGGCTATAGAAATATCCGTCCGATCCGATCCGTATATCACAATTTTGCCTGTGAATTTCGGATCGATGAAGCCTTCAAAATGTTCGTAGACATGGAGCGTTCCCGATCCAATCGATGCCTTTGGTGAAATCCGCAGGGTGTCGGTCCGCAGGAATGCGGTCGTGACGGATGCTTTGGTATCGATCGTGGAGATGCCCGATACCGATGCTGAGAGCAGCGAGACAGACGAGCTTGCTCCGAGCGAGAGCGTACCGACATCCCCCGTGATCGATCCGATATTTGCATTTGCGGGAGCAATGAATGATGTTGCATCATCAAGCTCAACGGTACCGATGGTCGAGCGGTTGCCGAGAAGCACGGTGGAGCCGCGGGTCACAAGCAGGGTGACAATGTCCGCGCCGGAGCCGAGCGTAAGTGTCTGGTCTTCCTCTGAGACGATCCGTTCATCGACCGTACGGTAGGGGCCGGATGATTCTTCTCCGAGCCCGTCCGATCGTCGCTCTTGTTCGGTTTTTACGGTTTTGATCGAGATGCTCGCTCCCATCGATGGGACGGAGACCACCGTGCACACCGCAAGACTGATGAGAATGGATCAGACAAAATGAATAGACGCACGCATAGGTTCGACACGAAAAAGAGTATCGCCTTGCAGGATACTCTCTCCGATAAAAAAGTCCAATACCTATACCTACTCCCCGGCCTTGACGATCTTTGCAACGAAGAATCCCTCCATCCGATCGCTCGGAATGAATCGCCGTGCGTGGATGACATCTTCCCGAAAGACAAAGTCTCCCATGCGACTGATTCCCGGCATGGCCTCGTGGAGGGTATCAACCCAGTCGATCGGTGCAATCCGGCATTCTGGGTACCGCTTGAGAACATGCGAGAGGACTCACTCATTCTCCTCGGTCGAGAGCGTGCAGGTGGAATAGACAAGGACTCATCCGGGCGCGAGCCAAGAGAGGCAGGCATCAAGCAGCGAGCTCTGTGTCCGAGCATGGCGCGATGGCAGATCGGACTTCCAGTATCCGTAGGTTTTCTCGTTTGCGAGCCAGATACGCCCCATAGCACTGCATGGTGGATCGAGCAGGATCCGGTTGTAGCGGGTGTCTGAGGGGAGATCGGCGACAAAATCTCTCGCGTCTGCTTTATGGCAATGGACGGTCTCCGCTCCCTGTTGCCGGACGGTATGGACGAGTTTTTCGAATCTGATCGTATCCCGCTCACAGGCATCGATATTGCCCGTGCCACCCAAGAGACTCGCTATCTGCGTGGTCTTAGCACCGGGTGCGGCGGTCGCATCGAGCACGCACATACCGGGTGTGAGGTCGAGGCAATGAGCCGGAATCTGGCTCGACAATCCCTGCGAGTAAATATGTCCATCGGTATATATCGGCAACTCTCGCAAACGGGCGATATCCCGGGGATCTGCGAGAGCATAGGCATCAGGAATGTCTTCTACCGATTCGATGCGTATGTCGGCCTCGCGACATGCCGATTCTCCCGCGTCCGCCGTGGTCCGTAGTCTGTTGAGCCGGAATGTCTGGGGTTTTCGGGCAGCGAGTCCTGCTATACAGGTATCCCATCGGTCCGGCGAAACGACGGCTCGTAGGCGCGTGCGGAGATTCTTGTCGAGATCGGCGTAGTGCATAGGTGTGAATTTATTCGGGTTGCGAATCGGTAACGCGAAGAGCGGGCTCGGACTTATCCATGAGCGTCCGGTATGTACTGGGTAAATGCGTGCTCAAGCTGCTCTACCGCATCGGGAACGTTTTGGTCGAATCGATATCCATGCCATCCAGCAGCTTCGGCCGCTGCGATGATCTCCGATTGGTCATCAATAAGAATGATCCTATCGGGGTTCCACCGCTCCCGGACACGAGCTTCGACCCGTTCGAAGTAGGTGGGTTCGGGTTTCTTGGCACCGATCTCGCAGGAAGGATAGGCCACCTCGAAGAATTCCGTGAGTCCGAGCTCATTGAGCAGATAGGCGATGCGGTGCTTCTCCTGGTTCGTGGCGAGTGCCACGGGGTGTCCAGCCTGTCGCAGTCGGTCGGCAAAATCGAGTACTTCGCCGTTGACGGCGGAGTTGTACTCGAACCACGCGTCGAACACTTCGCCCGTTCGTCCGCCGAATACTGTCCCGGAGAGCCGTACCGCCATATGTTCGCGGGCGTCCGCCTCGCCCACGAGCGCGAGCGGAAAATCCTCGCGGAAAAATGTATCGAAGAAGTCCGCAGGGAGATTATGCATCTCGCAAAAGGATTTGGAGAAATACCCATTGGCGCGTATGACGACACCATCGACATCGAAGAGAAAGACTGAATTTTCCATCCGAAGAAGGTGCTAGGAAATATGAATGACGCACGGCGATGGTTTTTTGGCGAACGAAGTCATGAGCAGATGTCATTCCGGAGTGACGGTCTGCACCTCCACCGTCGTATGCCCCATGGTCGCTAGGTGGGTTGTCGCTCTGGAGATGAGCTCGGTCCCTATGCCCAAGCGTCTGTAATCGGAGTGTACCACGATTCGGTCGATATTTGCGATCGTGTATCCGAGCACGCCAACGAGTATGCCTTGTATCTCCGCAAGGCAGAAGTTGAGGTCTTTCCAGTAGGGTGCAAATCCCGAGTAACCCCCAATTTGAATGGCTGGTTCAAGGTAGGCGGGGCTTTGTTGGCACTCGAAGTCGCTCCGCTTCGGTCGACTGACTCCGTGTCATGCGATGAGTTGGTTGATTCGCGCGAGCGTGGAATGTCATGTGCTGAGCGTATCGATTCATTCGAAGCGATCGTACTCCTCAACGAGACTTATTCCATCTACGATTTGGTACGATGCTGTATCCTTCAGATTGACCATCGGCATTATACCCGTATCACCGTGATCTTCTCTTTGTACTTGAGACAGCCAGAAGTTACGAACTTACTTGTAGCCCCGAGTCCGAGAGAGATGAATCCGAGGAAGAAAAGGAAGAATCGTACCGGGATGCTTGGAGATTCTTTGGTCGAATCTCTCCCGTTATCACTCTCATCTCCAGCCAGAGAATCGTACGAAACGGTTCCGCCAGACCCGGTGATGGGGGTTGTCGACTCATTGTGTAGGGTATACGTGGGCGTGTCTATGAGGAAGATCGATGCGATCATGAAAAATCCTCCGAGCCCCATCATGATTTTTTTGAGCGTCTTGCGATGCAGTAGGCACCAAGGGGAAATGCTCCATAGTAGCCACCACAACGTGATGACCCCAACAATATACCAGCAGTATTCGCCGTATCCGGCGAGGTATCCGAAGACCGACCAATCGTAGGCGAATGACCATCCGGCATAGGCTACGGTGGCGAGTGAGAGGGTGTAAACGAGCCGTACGATCCGAATGGTTGTGTCGGATGGCCGTCCTTGCATGATCTTGGCGAGCTTCATCAGTCCGTTCATAGTTTTTCGGGCGAAAATGAAAAGTAACGCGGAGGTTATACCTCCTTTCGACCGGAAATCAAGTTCCGACGGGTTGCGCCCCCGAGCTTTTCGCATATACTCCTGCCATAAGAATACCGATGGCAAGAAGAAAAAAGAGTTCCGCTCGTCTCCCAAAAATTCCCGTATCCCTGCGAGATGCTCTTGTGGGAGTATTTTTGGTATTTTCCGGACTTGTGGTTTTCTTCTCGGATTCGGGTTCTGCCGTTGGATCCTTTGTTGGCCCTTGGTTCGAAGATCTCTTCGGTATTCACGCGAGAGTCGTCTTCTCGCCAGTTGTCGTGGCGGTGGGTACCATGCTCGCACTCAAGCGTCTCCATTGGAATATTGGCCTCCTGCTCGGATTTTTGTTTTTTTGGATCGGATCGGTCTCCATGCTTGGATTTTTCGCGGATCCCGTGATCGTCCCCACATTCGACCTCTCCTCTATGCTCGCCGGACTCGTGGGGTCGATTCCGGCATTTTTCCTGCTCTCCATTGTATTCGGTGCGTCATTCGTGTTGCTGTTTGAGATATCGGTTTTCCGTCTCATAGACAGACTCCTGCGACATACTGCCGATTCTGTTAAGACGGCGGCGGAACGTGCCGTAGAGAGTGCGGTATCGGCACGTGCATCGGCCAATAAGGATGGAGCGAAGCCGATATCGCCGAAAAAATCTGACTCCGACAAAGACGATCGCAAGGATGGACAAGAGAGTCGCATGCGTGATTTGGAGCGGGAAATCGAATCGCTCAAGCAGGCAAAGGTGCAGATATCCTCTACGAAGACCGAGACCAAAGTACCCGAGAAAATTGCCGTGACCGTGAAGAAGGTTTCGGACGGAGGAGTCTTGTCGCGCATGCTCGGGACTGGCGTGCCGGAGCGAGCAGGAGGTGAGTCGGAAAACGTCCGACCGACTTCGGAAGAGTCGATCGAGTCGGTCGAGGGGGGGTCTCGACCTCTGCCGGATTTCGGCGTCTGGGAATTTCCATCCGTCGATCTGCTCGATCAGGCGAGCGAACGCTACGAAGTAGACATGAACGAGGTCCGAAAAAAATCATTTGAGATCGAACGGGCACTTCTCCAGTTCAAGATCGAGGTGGAGATGGAGGGGCAGAAGGTCGGCCCCACTGTTATCCAGTACCGCCTGAAGCCCGCAGAGGGAATCAAACTCTCGCGCATCGAGGCACTCAAGAAGGACCTCACGCTCGCGCTCAAAGCCAAGTCTATCCGTATTCAGGCACCGATCCCCGGACTCGGGCTCGTGGGAGTGGAGGTACCGAACGACCACCGTGATACTGTACATATCCGCGAAATCCTGGAGCATCCGAATTTTCGCAATCACAAATCCAATCTCGCCCTCGTCATCGGGAAGGATATAAACGGTGACTATGTCGTTGGCGATCTTGCTAAGATGCCGCATTTGCTCATTGCCGGACAGACAGGATCGGGAAAATCCGTGGGGATGAATGGATTTCTCATGTCGCTGCTGTACAAGAACTCTCCGAGTGATCTGCGAATGATCATGATCGATCCGAAGAGGGTAGAGCTCGGGATCTACAACGGCATCCCACACCTTCTCACGCCCGTCATCAATGATCCGGATAAGGCACTCAACGCGCTCAAATGGGGCGTGGGGGAGATGCTCCGGCGTTACGATCTCCTGCAGAAAATGCGTGTGCGCAACCTCGCCGAGTACAATGCGAAGGTTGACCGCAAGAGTCGCATGCCCAATATCGTGATCGTTATCGATGAGCTCGCGGACCTCATGATGAGCGGCAACAAAAAGGAGGTGGAGACTACCATTGCTCGCATCGCGCAGATGGCCCGCGCCGTGGGCATGCATCTGATCATTGCTACGCAGCGTCCATCGGTCGATGTTATTACCGGCCTCATCAAGGCCAACGTCCCCTCTCGTATCGCCTTCACGGTGGCGAGTCTCGTAGATTCTCGTACCGTGCTTGATCGCGGGGGTGCCGAGGACCTGCTCGGCTACGGGGATATGCTCTACTCACCGTCCGGGAGCCCTGCCCCCGAGCGGATCCAGGGGGTACTCGTTACGACCGAGGAGACGGAGGGGGTGGTCAATCATATCCGGCGCACCATCGACCCTGCTATGCTCGAAGAGCTCTACGATGCCTCGATCGTAGAAGGTGAAAAAACCGGCTCTTCAGGAGCCGGAGAAGATGGGGAATACGATGAGGACCCAGAGGTCGTAGAGCAGGCTGTGAAGCTCGTTCGCGAATCTGGCAAGGCATCCACGACCATGCTCCAGCGCAGACTCAGACTCGGCTATGCCCGCGCCGCCCGGATGATGGACATACTGGAGGGCATGGGTGTGGTTGGTCCGGCGGATGGCAGTAAGCCGCGGGAAGTATTGTAGGGACTACGCCTTACTTCTGGAGAGTATCTGCATGATAGCGGATACCCGCTCTTGGCAGACAGCATCCCACTCGATCGTTGTCCGCGGTTTCCATTTTGAGATGATGGTCTTCGCGAGCGGCAAGATCCCGGACCTTCCCGTCTCCCGCGGGAGTACCCCGAGACTTTGCAGGATCCTGTTGAGCAGGAGAGCGTAGAGCTGATTCGTGAGGATTAGTTTCTCGCGGTTTCCGTTGAGCAGGTTGAATGCCGCATCCGCACAATTTGCTTCTTCGACTCCTCGAATCAGACTTCAGAGGTATCGCAGTTCACCCATATACCTCAGTGCTTGCTTCGAGTCATTCAAGATCCAACTCTCCCTGGTCGAACCCTGCATAGCAGCCATCTCGGCTTCTAGGGAGACTACGTGAGAGATATCGATGCGTCCGGGAATCTCTAGATCGCTCCCGATTACAAAAGGGGAGTGCTCGATATGGGTACCCAGACCGGCTCGCAACATCGGTTGTACGAGTCGCTTCATGGACTTCTGTGCTCGGAGCGTCCGGGACATGAGCGTACCACTCCCGCATGCGCCGATCTCGATGGAAACCATATCCTGACTTACCGTAGGTACTCCGCTTGCTGTCGATGATCCGTTCGATACCATAAGTATGTGGATGTATATGTCGATCAACTGTATTGATTATCTTGCTGGTGTCAATTGTTTATACATGAACCCCGAATCCTCGCCCGCGTCCGTGCCGATGACGAAAAGATGTCCGGACCATGGATCGTCCGGACATCAGAACATGCCCATAATACTAGGCCGCTCGTCTCGCTGCCTCTTGTTGCGTTGTTCCGAGGGGTTCTTCTATAGTCCTCTGCCGTGCGAGGGCCTTTCGAAGAGCGGTTATTCGGTACGTTATTTTGTTGCCGAAGCGGATTCAGTACGGTGAGAGAGCTTTCATTTCTTGTCGGATATCCTCGATCTCATCTCTTGAGAGTGTTATATTCCCATCGATCATTTCTTGCCACCGTCCCGGGAGCACATTTTGCCAGCATCGGTCACGCTCCTGTGTAACGATGGACTCAAGTCGGTCGAGGGTCGCCTCGAGCATCTCGGTCGCCTCGATACCGATTTCTGCCTCGATCCGGTCGAGTACGAGCTCGAAGTCGGAGGCGGTTACCCAGGTTTCCTGCCGGTGGGCTGATTCCACCAATTCGAGTGTCCGCGCGGCGGACGTTTCGTTCGCGAGGGTTCGGCGGAAATAGGACCATTTTAGCCACCCGTTCCAAGTCGCTATCAGTATCGCAGGATTCACTCAAGATTGATCTAGCCACCCGAGTGTCAGCAGGAAATCGCTTGTTTTGAGGGGCAGTGTTTGATTTCCTCATGACTCGAGTGCTTCTCCCACGGTCTGTATGACCCGGATTACCGTATCTCCCATATGCGGATTCTCGGGTGGGAGCTCGCCGAATGCTTGGCCGATGCAATTTGCCGTCTGGACGAAGTATTCACGGACCGCTGGACTATCCGCGAGCGAGAGTTGCTCAAGGTCCATGGTGTCGGGATATGGGCGGGAAGTTGATCGTGTCGGCATGTGATGAGAGAATCAGGAATCAAGAGACCCCAATGAGATAAAAATAAAAGCCCTCCGGAGGTCCGGAAGGCTTTCTGGTATGATCAGCTTATCATACTCGCAAAACCCTCCGGGCGGATCCGAAGACGTTATTGCGAATGATACAGAGGAAGGCTGCTGACATGGATGGATTGATTCTTTCGCGAGAGGGTGACTCTCGCCTCGGATGATAGGCGATTCCTTACTCGAGTCAAGAAAAAATGCCCATATCCGGATTGAAAAAATCGTAGAAGAACCAGGCGAGTGAAGGGTGTTGGCAGGAGGATTCGATTCATCGGAAGCATGTTCTCAGCATGGGCACACAAACACACTCTACAACATGATTCGATTTCAATCAAATTCTGGGCGTATTTTCGGAGTGCCTCCCAGCATTCCTGATATTTGCAAAAGACGACATATCAGCTATCATGTGGCCTTTATCCGAGACAAAGCACGGTATGGCACGACACTCGAAGTGGCACAATATCAAGGCTCGCAAAGGCGCGCAGGACAAGATCCGAGGAAAAACATTCACGATTCACGCGAAACTCATCGCGCTTGCGGCTCAGCGCGGCGGTGACCCAGACAAGAATCCGACGCTCGCCGAGGCGATCTTTAATGCAAAGAAAGCGAATGTCCCCGCTGATAATATTGACCGTGCCGTCAAGAAGGGGACTGGCGAGGATAAGAATGCTGAGACGATCCTGGAGCTCTACTATGAGGGATACGCACCTGGAGGTGTGGGAGTGATTGTCCGGACGCTCACGGACAATAAGAATCGCACCGCTTCCAACATGCGCCACGCATTCTCTAAGTACGGTGGAAATCTCGCGGAGACGGGAGCGGTTTCCTCCTATTGATTCGACTATCGGGGAGTCTGCACGCTCTCTCTTGAGAGTATTGATACTGCGAAGCTCGAGGAAGCGATCATTGGATCGGGAGCTGCAGACTACCGGTTCGAAGATGAAGAAGTCATTGTCTATACGGATCGTGCGGACCTTGCCGCAGTGGCAAAATCCCTGCGGGATGCGTGATACGCTGATCTGGACGCCGAGCTCGCCTACGTGCCCACGAATATCCTCGATATCGAGGATTTTGACAAGCTCCTCAAAATTCTTAAACTCGTGGAAGCGATCGAAGAGGACGAAGACGTGGATACCGTCTGGACCAACTATCGGGCCTCCGATGAATTGATGGAACGCGCGTACGCCGCGCTCGAAGACGTCCCGTTCCGCACCTAGCATTTCTGATTTTATGGCAGACCAGAAAGACCAAACGATTCCCGCGACCCAATCATCGGATACGTCTCCGGTATCGGGCGGATCCGGGGACACCCCCGCATCCGATGGATCATCGACTGGAGGCACGAGTCTCGTGGACGGATCGGCGGTGCCTGCAGAAGAACGCAATGCCTACCTTTTGGCAAGAATTCTCGTTCATCCGTTCACCAAGTTCGACGAGCGAGCCTTTCTCAATCTCCTCGAGAATTCTCTCTCGCTCAATATCTTCGAGAAGAAGCGGGTCGTTGATGCGATCCCCACTATCTCACAGTACCAAGTAGACGAGCTTATCAAGGTCTTCGAGGACGAGCGCGTAGAATTCAAGAAGCTCATGCCGACCGAGGGAGAGATCATCAAGCAGTACGTGGTGAAAGCTCGCCGTGAATGGATCCAGCTCTACGAGCTCTATCGCACCGAGGATCTCAGATTCGAGGTGGCGAACGAGGAGCAGGGGCAGATTGATGATATCAAGAAGAATCTGGGGCTCTAAAATTCCGAAATGCAGCGTTTCTTTCTTGTGCTTCTCTGTCCATTTCTGTGGGCTCTTTTGATTGTCGGGAGCAAGTGGGCGAGTCTCCACGGTGAAAACACATTGACACTTCTACTATGGGGAACGCTTGTTTCCATGCCTTTCTGGGTCTACCGTCTCTGGCTCGGGTGGGACGAAATTAAAGACCTGCCCCTGCACGGTTGGCGAGTACTCGGAGCGATCGCTCTCATCGGGGCATTCCTTTCCCCAGTATTCGAGGCGCTCGCACTCAGGCACTGAACAGCCTCGGGATATGCGCTGCTCGGGCGCACGTCTTTGCTCTTTACGTTTCTCTTCGCTTTTCTGTTGCTCGGAGAACGACTGGAGTCCCGTAAGTGGCCGATCGTCGCGGTCTTGCTTACAGGCACCGTCTTGGTTGTTACTGACGGGATCATGCCTACCTTGACTCTCGCCGATGGCTGGACCCTCGCCGCAGCCATGTCCATCGCTCTTGGCAATACCGTGCTCGGCAAGATACTCACGAAATACGTCTCTCCTCTCACGGCTGCTGCTGCCGTCTCCGTAGCGGGCTTCGGACCCATGATTCTTTTTGTCTATTACTCGGATGCATTGCACGCGCCGGCGATCCCGGTCTTTGTTCTCTTCTGGTGAATAGTAGGACTCTTGGGTACGCTTGCACGGTTCGTAGCGTACCGACACGCTTCCGCCGGCTATATCTCCATGATCTACTCCTTCACGCCGCTTATCGTTGTCGGACTTTCGTATCTCATCCTATCGGAATCCATTTCGATCACGCAGGCTCTTGGCGGTATGCTCGTGGTCGGAGGCGGAGTCGCGGCAGCCAGAATTCATGCCTAATCTTCTCTCCATGCCTACCATCAACGATTTTCTCGCCCTCGATATCCGCGTGGGACGTATCATCTCTGCCGAGGACTTTCCTGAGGCGCGCAAACCCGCGTACAAGCTCACCATCGACTTCGGTCCCGACATCGGTACCCGGCGGTCGTCCGCCCAGATCACCAAACACTACGAAAAAGACGAGCTTGTAGGCAGGATCGTCCTCTGTGTGGTAAATTTCCCTCCCCGACAAGTCGGCCCCTTCGTCTCCGAGGTCCTCACGCTCGGTGTACCCGACGGCGATGGCGGATGTGTGCTCATCGCGCCCGATCGGGACGTGCCGGTAGGAGGGAGATTGTATTAGACTAATCAATGTCCGCTCAACGAATGTGGCTTATCGTTCGGTCGGCATGTAGCTCTATCGCGTCCACCCGCACATCCTCCGTCTGATAGTCCGCCATCCATCGTTCTATGGCGCGACGCATGCGTTCTAATTTTCTCGGTGTCACGGATTCTAGTCCCGTGCCGTAGCGATCACCCGATCGGTACTTTACCTCTACGAAGACCGTGGTATCGCCATCGCGAGCCACAATATCAATCTCGCCCCCGCGCACACAGTAGTTACGCGCGAGGATCTCGTACCCGAGCCTCAGCAGGTACTCGCAGGCCTGGTCTTCAACGTGGTCGCCGATAGCCCGACTGCTTGCCATTACTCCATGATATTGATACTCTTCATGTCCGAGCGGATCTTGGGGTCCGAATGGATCTTGGGATTGTAGTAGGCAATGAAGAGCCGGAATAGCTCGTCTTTTTCGAGCAAGGTCGCACGCAGGCCGATGGAGTCGAGACTCCCCTGGATGATTGATGCTCGTTCGAGGTTGTGTTTTTTTAGACGTTCCACACTGCGCCGTTTCTCGCGGATGCTCGAGAGGCTCTCTTCGCCCGAGAGCGATGTCCAGAAATTCCGGACGAACCCGAAGAACGAGATATCCCGCACGCTCTGATTATCCGAATTATCGTACGGCACCACGATGTAGAAATCCTTTCGCATAATCTGCGCGAGGTCGATGAGGTTCGTAAGAAACGAAATATACTGGTAGGTCTGCTCTTGGAGAAGGCGGTTCCGTTGTTTGATCGCGAGGTTCTTGAGCTTGAGAATATACCCCTCGATGTCGACCTTGACCGAGCGGACCATGATCTGGATAGGGAATCGCAGGGAGTTGAGAAATCGTTGGTATCCGAAAATGATCGCATCCTGTTCCTCCTCGCTCTTGAGATTGAAGTTGATCGCCTGCACTCGCAGGACCATGCGCGAAGACCCGTCCTTCATGAGGATGAGGTTATCGCGGATCTCCGAGAAGGGGAGGTATCGCTGGGTTGTCGCATCCTTTGTGACTTTCTTATTCGTTTTGACGACGGCGTTCGGGTCTGTGGTCATCGTTTCCGTGGTATTGATGGCAGGAAGGTTCGGAAAGGCGGGCTAGAGGTGATCGAGTTTTGATTCGATCGTCTCGAAGATTTCGCCGCTCGATTTATTGGCCTGGATCGCTTCTTTCGCGAGAGAGCTCGTGACATATCCGACCTCGAGACGGGAATAGCTATCCACTCCTTGGCTCCAGACGCGAGTTTCGTTGTTGAGCTTCATCCGAATAAGATTGAGGATGAATGGAAGGAACGTCATCTCGCTTGAGCGAAAGAGGGCGACTACAACGGCGAGCGCGAGCACGAGCCCTGCTGGCAGGAGAGCGACTTGTCCTCCGGTGTTCGGTTCGAGCGATGTAAAGATCGAGTATGCAATGCCTCCGCCCACCATAATGATGGAGAGCTGACGGAGCGACAGTCCGAGGAAGATGGTATCCTCGTTCTCGATCTGGACGGGAATCTTATATTGCATGGGCGATATTTCGGGATCATTATACGGGAGGAACGAATTTTTTGCAACTTCCTTGGCGTACGTTTTGTTTTGACTTTTCGGCCGGGTTCCCTATAAATGGCGGGAAGTATTTTCTCGTTCTCCACGCTATGAATTGGGATTTCATCCGTACGCGCCTCGTCGCCTATGTCATTGCCGCGGGACTCGTGGCATTCGGTCTTCTCTCGCCGTTTCTCTTCACCCTCAATCTCGGGATTGATATGACCGGGGGGACCCAGTCCGAGTACTCCTATGAGGCCCCTGTCGATATGGAGATCGTCCGCGCGACGATCGATGAGACGATCGCATCCCTCTCGGAGGAAGACCGTACCGCCGTGAACACCTCCAATGCCTACGCTATTACGGGAGAGCGCAGATTCGTGGTGGAAATCGGATTCCATGCCGATGGACGTGATGATGTCGCACTCTCGAGTATCAAGACGGCCGTCCGCGAGACGCTCCGGACAAATCTCCGCGCTGCCTTCCCGGATGCCGCACTCTCCGAGACGCGATACCAGAATGTCGGAGAGTCCTTCGGTGCGTACATTCGCAATACCGCGTACCTCACACTCTCACTCGTCATCATTGCTATCTCGGCGTATATCGCCTACGCGTTTTGGGGGACTATGCAGGGAGCTTCGAGTCTCTCGTTCGCTATCATTACAGTCGTCACGCTCATCCATGACGTGGTTGCAACCTTCGGACTCTATGTCCTTGCTGGGTGGCTTTTCCCGCAGTTCGCCATCGATACATTCTTTATTACAGCACTTCTCACCGTCCTCGGATATTCCATCAACGATACGATCGTCATTCTCGACCGTATGCGCTCTATGATTGCTCTGCCGGAGAACAAGAACAAGCCTCTGGGAGACCTCATCAATACGGCAATCCGCGCGACCATGACCCGATCGATCTACACATCGTCCACGGTCGTCTTCGTCCTGCTCGCGCTTTTCTTCTTCGGGCCCGCGCCGCTCTCGGGATTCGTGCTCGCCCTGCTTCTTGGAACCGTGCTCGGGACCTACTCATCGGTCTTCATCTCCGCCCCCATGCTCTACGATCTGCAGGGAAAGGCGAAATAAGCTTCCTAGTCGTCTCGAAAACCCGGTAACGGGTTTTTTCTTTGTCCCTGTGCGATATAGGCTATACTCGATCGAGTATCCTGTCATCAATCGAACGCATGTCGACGAAAAAATATTGCATCACGCAGCTTTCTGTTCGAAATCTTGCCCAAGCAGAGAAAATATACGGAGGTTTTACTTTCGAGCATTTAGGGGACTTCGAGCGAAACTTCGAATCGTATCAATCCATAAGGGAGGATACAGTCGACCTCATCTACATATATTCGAAGCTTCTTTCGGATTCATCCGAATTTGGCGGTATTCTTTCCGCGAATGTGTTTATCTGACATGACGGAATATTCTGAGTGGATGCAGCAGGGGAAGTGCATCGAATTCCAGAGGGGTCGATCGTATATCTTTTGCGTATCGAAGGAATGCCCATTCGTTTCGTGTCTTTCCTTATCCGATATGCGCGATCCCGTTGGAATATACAGGTAGTTACCGCTTCAGATTACGAAAAGGCACGTCTTACCACGAAGTGTCACTCCCTTTTGTTCGCCGATCCTGAAGCAATCCCTGTCGCCGTGATACCATATGTCTCGGTCCCAGAGGATGCGGAGTATCTCTTTCGGCATATACGTTCGAACTCCGCATTCGACGATAAAATTATCGTGAAAAAAGCCGGGACATCGCTTGGGAACTGAGTGATGATTCTGAATTCCGACGATCAAGACGTTGTTTCTAAGTATGTAGATTTCGCTTGAGGGAGAGCGGACCATATCATTATGGAGTGCCTTGAAACTACGGATCTTGAGTACCGGGTTTATTGGACGAAGAAAAACGGTGTCGCAGAGATATTCCAAGTACACGGAAAGGAGCGAAAACAAGGACACGTGTTGCACAATATCGCACAGGGCAACACGTTAAGGTTTTTTGAGCTTAGCGATATTCCACAGGGGTTGATTGAAAAGATCCGTGATTATTGTTCGGCCATTCCGGATTCTCACGGAGGGCTCGATGTACTGGAGTCAACGGATGGGCGTTTTTTCTTCACCGAAAACAATGTTATGCCAGGCTATTTCGATAGCGAATGAGAAAAGCCGATAGCTCCGCACTGGCTCGACGCGATTGCTAGCGTCTACAAATAGATTATATATAATTTTATCAAATTCCCTTGATTTCCGGAAATACCGATTATACTGGCGGTATCGTATTTCCCATATTCGATCCATGCCGGATTCCGGAGGAGCCTCGGTCAAATACAGCGACCTCGTCAATGTCTCGTCCTTTGGGAAGAAGCGTGAGGAATTCAATCCCGAACGTGGCGCACTGGCACACTACTGCCGTGATTGTCGAAAGGTCGTAGCCGCTACCCAGCCGAATCCGAACAAGCAGCGGTACATCTGTCCGCTCTGCGACGGGAGCAATATCTCGACCGGCACGGAAGAGGGTCTCAAAGGATTCTACGAACGTCCGAAATTCTAATATAATTATCGAACTATGGATCAGAGAAACGACGCACTCAAAGCGGCACTTGCTGGAATAGAGAAACAGTTCGGTGCCGGATCGATCATGCGTCTCGGTGATCGTCAGAGTATGGCGATCGCAACGAACGGTTCAGGGAGCATTACGCTCGATGCAATTCTCGGAGGTGGCTATGCTAAGGGGCGTATCGTAGAAATATACGGCCCAGAATCCTCTGGTAAGACCACGCTCACGCTCCATGCCATTGCCGAAGTACAGAAGGCCGGGGGGACCGCCGCTTTCATTGATGCGGAGCACGCACTCGATCCCGAGTATGCACGCAAGATCGGTGTGGATATTGACAGTCTCATTATCTCCCAGCCCGATTACGGTGAACAGGCACTTGAGATCGCGGACGCGCTCGTGCGCTCTGGAGCGGTTGACCTGGTTGTTGTGGACTCGGTGGCGGCACTCGTGCCGAAGGCTGAAATCGAGGGGAATATGGGGGACTCATTCATGGGTATGCAGGCTCGCCTCATGAGTCAGGCACTCCGCAAAATCACCGGAATCATCTCCAAATCGAACACGACAGTCATCTTCATCAACCAGATCCGCATGAAGATCGGAGTGGTATTCGGGAATCCCGAGACAACGACCGGCGGGAACGCACTCAAATTCTACGCGTCCCAGCGCATTGAGATTCGCCGGAAGGAGAAGATCGAGGTCGGAGCGGGCGATGCCAAGAAGGCCGTGGGAAACCGCGTGAAGGTAAAGATTGTCAAGAATAAGGTCGCTCCCCCATTTCGGGAGGGAGAGTTCGATATCCTCTTCGCTGAGGGAATCAACCGCGCCGGAGAGATTATCGACATCGGTGCCGAGCGTGAGGTAATTACGAAGTCCGGAGCGTTCTACTCCTACGGAGACGTGCGGCTCGGCCAGGGGCGCGAGAATGCGCGGATGTATCTCATGGAGCACCCCGAGGTTGCACAGGAGATTGAGGAGAAGATTCGTGCCGTGAAGTAGGGTTGTTTTTCGGGAGTTGATTTTTCTGGTGGAATGGGGTACAATACACGGGAGATTCCACCCTCCGATATGGCTCCAGCAGAACAGAGTACCCCCACGGCAGGTCCGCTTCCCGAGTATGGGGAGGGAGTTTCTGCTCCTGCCCAGACGAAGCCCGGTCTCGTAGGGATGGTTATGGACATCGCTTTTGGAGGCATGAGGGCGGCCCTGTACGGTCCGAGTAATGCCTCGGACGACTTCCAGGCTATCAGGCAACGACGTCTCGAAGTACAGGAGCGTGTTGTGGCAGTTGTGCCGCAGGTGAATGCTGCAAATCAGAACGATACCTTTGAGGCGAAGGCTCTTTCCGAGATCCTGCCCCCCGTTCCTGAGACGAGCCTCACGAAGTTTTCTCAGATGCCCATGCCCGCATCGTTCGATCGACGTTTAGGAAATTCGACCGATCCGCTCGATCTCGATCCGCTCGGCCTCGACTCTCCAGTGCCCGCGGCTGCCCAACTCTCTCCTGCCGCGAACGACAATCCCCCTGTCAGGATAATCCGGGCCTAGCTAGTTTTTTCCGAGTGATTCCGATACGCTTCGCGCACGAACGTATCGAGACGTTTTTTGAAAAGTTCCTTGTCAAATTCTTCAGCGCGGGCTCGGATGGATCGGGAGTCGAATTCGAGTCGTTCGAAGTCAATAATTGCTGACCGAACGGCATCGATAGTCTGGTGTCCAAAGAATACCCCGGTCCGTCTGGCTATAAGAGTCTCGAGCGCACCGCCGCGTCCGTAAGCGATCACGGGTGTCCCACAGGCCATGGCTTCTACTGGTGTGAGACCGAAATCCTCCTCTTGCGGCATAATGTAAGCTTTGGCTCGCCCGTAGAGCGATCGTCTCTCCGTATCGTTGACACCGAAGACCCATTCCACGTTCGTGGTCGAGCGGTCCATAAGCTCGCGCACGTAGGGTGTCTGGACGCTCGTTGCTATGACGAGGCGTCGTTCTGGCATTTGTGCAAATGTGTCCACGAGCAGATCGAATCGCTTGTAGGGTATGACGCGCCCGAGCGCGAGATAGAATTCCTCGCGGGTCTCGATGTCCGAGAAGCGGGTGGTGTCGATACCTGGGTGGATAACCTCGCTTTCCCGTCGGTAGTATTTTCCGATTCGTCTTGCGGTATTGTGGCTGTTGGCGATAAATGTGTCTACACGCATGCTTGCGAGTACGTCCCATTCGCGGAGCTTCTTTGTCAAAATCGGCATAGCCGTGCGAACAACTCCATCGAATACCCCAAATTCCATATGATCGAGGTACTCATGGTATTGGCTCCAGTAGTAGCGTGTCGGCGTATGGCAGTAGCAGATGTGGAGCGTTTCCGGTTTTGTAATTACTCCCTTTGATTCGGCGGATGCTGAGGAGAGGACGAGATCATATCCAGACAAGTCGAATGACTCAAACGCGTAAGGCCGCAGGATGCTCGCGAGCTTCGGTCGCCGGCGAAAAAACGGCAGACGCTCGATGAAACTCGTATGTACCGGGGTTGTATTAAGAAACGGGAACGCCGAGGGATCGTAGCTCGATGTGTAGATGTCCGCTTGCGGAAAGAGCTCCAACAGGTGTTCGAGGACGAGTTCAGCTCCGCCACGGTCATGGAGCCAATCTGTTACAATAGCGATTCTTGGATTCTCAGGCAGCATTGATTCGGCGGGATTTCCGGATACTATGCCGATAGTATCCGAATCACGAAAAATGCCAAAAAAAGTCTGCATTGTCCATGATATGTTTCTCTACCGAGGCGGGGGGGAACGACTGATTTTGCTCATGGCCCGCGCACTCGATGCCGATATTGTCACGGGATTCTACGATGACGGGTGTTACGATCCAGAGTCTCTCGGCGTTTCGAAATCGCGCATCCGTACTCTCTTATCCAATCCTCCACGATCGAGCTCTCTTCGCAAGCTCCTGCTTACCTGGGTGTTCCGTTTCAAGACGCGATTCATTCGAGAATACGATGTTGTTATTTTTAGTGGCGATTGTCTTTCGGCAATGGCCTCACTCTCTCCGCAGCAGCACTCTCTCTACTATTGCCATACGCCGCCGCGCTACCTGTTTGACCAGTACTATGCCTACATGGAGAAAATCCGCCCTCTCCTCCGACACGTATACCGAATCGCCTTCGCGATCTTCCGTTGGTCATACCTCCACGATATCGCTCGTGCTGACACCATTCTCGTTAATTCCGAGACCATCAGAAAACGACTCCTCGAGCACACCGGATACGCTTCGCAGATCGTTTATCCATGCGTGGATACCGATTTCTTTTCTCCAGGTCTGGAATCCCATAACGTGCCGTACTACCTCTCGTATGCTCGACTCGCTTCCATCAAACGTGTTGATCGTATTGTCGAAGCATTTGCTCGAATGCCTGAACGGAAGCTCGTGCTCGTGCACGGACCCCACGACCCGCAGCGCGAAGAGGTGCTCGCCCGTGTGTGGGAATGTCCGAATATCGAGACCTGGGAGAGCCCCTCAGATACCGAGTTGCGGGATCTTATCCGCGGAGCCGCGGCCGTAATTTATATTCCCCAAGCCGAAGATTTCGGCATGACGCCGATCGAATCTATGGCGTGCGGGACGCCCGTGATCGCTGCCGCCGATGGAGGTCTCCTTGAGACGGTCGTGGAAGGCAAGACCGGGTATTTCGTCTCGGACGAAGCGCGCGTAGAGGAGATCATCGAGGCAGTACGGCGGCTCGATCCCGAGACAGCCGCGACCATGTCGGCCGCATGCGTCCGGCGCGCTCACGACTTCTCGTACCATTCTTTTGCTGAGCGAATGCGCGAGATCGTTGAGGCGTAGCGACTTCTCAGGATTTCGAGTTTGGACAGTCGGTCTCTGGTGTTGTCGAGAGCTCTCTCACAGAGACTGTCAATGAGGAGCGTGGAAGAAGCATGGCATTTTCGCGATCAAGCGACCATGGACACGGTCTAGATCCCGCGGAGTCGATTTTCGAGCGGTTCTATCACATAGCCGTCGTCGCTTTCGCGAAAAACATAGACGGGATTCGAGACCTGTTCGAATGCTTTGAGGAGCGATGCTCATGAGAGAACGATCGTCTCGTCGGGAGTTCCCGGAGTGAATGCGTAAGACGCGGTCGAGAGAATCGTTTCATCGACGAATATTGCGAAATCCGCTCGGGCGAATCCGAGCGGGGGAATCGACCCGGAGCGGGCATCGAGCATATCGGTCGCCTCATCATCGGTAGCGAATCGGGTATCCTTGTCTCCCGTGATACTCCGGAATCATTTGGCCCGGATCCTGGCATCGGCATGAGTGGCAACCAAAAAGAATCCGTGCTTTCCGCAGAAGAGCAGATTCTTGCTTCATACGGCCGCGATACCAAGCGGTTCGCGAATAATGCGTGCCGATTCGCATGATGAGATCGGCTCGTGGGAGTATCGGTCGTATGGTACATTGGCTGTATCAAGCAGGCGGATGATGGCATTGCGAAGAATGTTCGGCATAACTCCTAGGATATCGAGGCAAAAAAAGAAACCCCCTCCCGAAGGAGAGAGTCTCAAGAGCGAACTACTCAGCAGTGGAAGCAGAGTCCATAGCCGAGGTGTCCTCCATGGACGATCCGGTCGAAACCGTATCTTCCATCGAAGCACCGCTTGCGGTATCGGTCTCCGCAGGAGATCCTGGGAGCTCGCACGAGGCGAGGAGTGCCGAAGCCGCGACGAGTCCGAGGACTGCCATAAGTCGGGTCATCCGTCTGTATGGTTAGAAGTGTAATGCGAGGCTGCACTACGGTGATTGGCGCGAACGCATTATATGACCACTGGTCGCGGCGTGCAAACAAAAGACATTGACGAATTTGTAAGTATGTATCCGACAATATTTACCGAACCGAATATCCGACGGTTTTTTCAGCGATAATCACTCCGTTTCGTTTCAGACGAATTGTAACAGTATGCTCTCCGGGATCAGCTGGAAGCGATTTTTCCGATACAAAATGTCCGTTATGGAAAGCGTCTGCTTGGTCGTAGGGGATATTTGTGGAGAACCTGAGTCCGATGGATTGAACATTATCTGGAGAAGTTGGATCGATGGCAAAATTCGATCCATCGAGTGGGTGTGTGATTTCGAAGTACGGAGATGTTTTTCCTACCGCTGGCGCAGACGTATCAACGCTTCCCGGAGGTTCGAGCTCGCGCACGATCCGCGCGAATATCGCGCCAGCTCCCGTGACGCTTCCGACCCGGTCCGATTCCGCCCCTGATTTATTGCCGCTCCAGACACCTATGAGGTATCGATCGGTGAATCCGACAGCCCAGGTATCTCGGTAATTCCGGGAAGTGCCAGTCTTTACCATGGCGAACCGGTCGGAAAAATCGAGGTCTCCATAGAGCGGGAATTGTCCGAGCTTGTAGGAAGGATTCGCGAGCACATCCACGATTCTCGATACCACCTCTGGATCGGCGGTCGGGCGGCATGAGAGCGGATTGTCTCGTAAGATGCGCAGATCACAGAAGTCCCCTTCCTTGGCGAAGATCGAGTAGGCTCGCATGAGTTGCCAGAGCGGAACCTCGGCCGTACCGAGTGCGAGAGAGAGTCCGTAGTGCGAAGCGGGACGATCGAGAGATTCTACCCCCACGGTTTTGAGAAAATCGTAGACCGTTTCGATACCGAGCTCGTTGGCGAGCTTTACCGCCGGGACATTCAGGCTCTCCGCGAGTGCTTGGGCTTGAGAGATGCTTCCGGCATATTTGAGAGAGTAGTTTTTCGGTTCGTAGGCGTAGCCATCGGAGGTCTCGTAGGCCGTTGGTAGGTCGAGAATCGCATCTTCCGGAGTGCGTCCGAGTCGCTCATCCGCGAGCAGGTAGATAAATGGTTTGAGCGTGGATCCGGGTTGTCGTGGGGCAAGTGTCGCATTGACCTGTCATCATTCCGGAGAATCGTAGTCGGCTCCGCCGATCATGACCAGGAGTTCCATGCTTTCCCGATCAGCAATAAGTACACCGTAATCCGAGACGCCTCGTCATACTATTCCGGTCCGTACCCAGTCAGCGATCGCGTGTATCTGGTCGGTCAGTCCGGCATCAATAGAGAGGCGCATCGACACATCTTTGTGGTGCGGATAGTGGAGCGATGCGATGAAATCTCGCACATAGGGCAATCGATCTTGCGGTGGAGTGCTCAAAAACAAAAGCGGTGTCGAAACAAGTGACTGAGCCTCATCCGATGATAGGACCCCAAGCGTAGAGAGTCGACCTGCGAGGACCGCGTATCTCGCGGCGAAACGGTCGTACGATCGGATTGGATCGTATCTTCCCGGGTTCTTCGCGATCGTGACGAGTGCGAGCAGCTCCGCACGCGACAATGCCGAGAGCGGACGACCAAACCAAACCCTCGCTCCCGACTCCGGTCCGTAGGCAAGTCGGCCGAATGAGAGGGAATCGAGGTATCCTTCGAGGATCTCTTCCTTGGAGAAGAGGAGACTCCGTTTGAATGCGATCGCGAATTCTGCAATTTTGCGCTCAATGCTCCGTGGAGCTGTTGGCCAGAGAGTATTGCGTACCTGCTGGGCTGGTATGGTGGACGCGCCTTCCGGGAACGATCCGGTCTCGGCCGCCCGGACGATTGCCCGCCCGATTCCTCGGAGACTGATTCCCAGATGCGAGCGGTAGTGGCGATCTTCTATCGCAATGAGTGCGGTCTCGAGAAAGTCTGGCACAGACCGTAGGTCGGTCGGCCGGTGGCGGTATCGCTCATCACGAACGATCTCCGCGATCTCGTTTTCGGATCGGTCCAGAAGGATCGTGGAATATGGTACGACCGGAAGATGCGAAGGAATGGCAATGACAGCTATGCCGGCAAGCACAATAGCCGCCATCATCGCGCGAAATTGCCAAGATCTTGTAAGTCGTGTTATTCGCGATCGCATGAGGTGAAAAAAGATGATTCCCATGCCGCATGATCGGATCGGGGGTATGGTCTGAGGTCTGCGGATCCGGTCTGTGGTTGAGCATTCGCGAGCATATGCGGAGTGCCATCTCGGTATCCGTGCCAACGGACGGGACGAACCGAAATGGAGAGTCCGTAGTTTTGGAAAAAGTATTCCTGCATCGCCGGGCGAATTTCGCACTCTGACGGCTCGAGGAAGAACGGCTCATACCGATCTTGGCGGCTTGAAAAGTACCGGACGTGGTTTTCATGGAGTACAATGATCCTCACCGCATCCTTCCGCGGGAAGATCTTTTTTTTCCGTTCCGGTACTGGCTCGAGCGATCCGGCAGTCATGGCGAACCGACATCCAGGGAGGGGGTACCGATCGAAATCGATCATTAGGCGTCCTGTCGTGGCGGCTCCGAGATCCATGAGGGCGGCATTGATAGCTCTTCATGAGCGATTTTCGCTTTGCATTTGCTCCAGGAGCGTCTTCTCGATGGTTCTCGGGAGACTCGGGGTTTTTGCGCCGAAGTAGTAACGCGAGAAAATCCGCACGAGATTCGTGTCCATCGCGAGTGTCGGGAGATCATAGGCGAACGCGCGAATCGCCTCTGCCGTGTACGCGCCAACCCCCGGCAATGCGCGGAGTGCCACAGTATTGTCTGGAAAAAGGCCGCCGTATTGCCGTGTTACTGCTTCGGCAGTGCGAAGCATGTTCCGAGCGCGCGAGTAGTAGCCGAGTCATTGGTAGAGACCAAAAAACTCCTCATAGGAAGCGGTCGCGAGTTTCTCGACCGATGGGTACGCTGCGATCACCTGTTTGTAATAGGGAATCACCCGCTCAGCCTGGGTCTGCTGGAGAAATATCTCCGAGACCCAAGTACGGTAGGCGAGATCGCACTGTTTCCGCCCTGTGAAATCTCGCCACGGCAGATGGTCGCGGCGATTCCCGGCATGCCATTCGAGGAGCTCATCGAATGGGAACGGTGAAAAACTGGCGTTAGTGGTGGCCATGGTCGTCATGATCATCCGGTTCGTCTTCGTGAGGATCGTGTCATATGGTCGCTCGCCGCCTCATGACTGCCGAGACGAGCGAGACAGCGATCGATGCGACGATCTCATGCAGGAGCATGCGATAGATGACAGCGAGAACGCCCGTCACTACCGCGAGCTGCATCCACCGGACCGCGTAGCCGTGGAGATAGGTCAATGCGTACCAGTTGTACCAGTCGCCTTTCGCCAAGAGTGAAAAGAGATTCTCCCGATCGAAGATGCCGATCCGCTCCGACAATCCCGTGAAAACTGCCGCGAAGAACGCGACTGTCGCCGCTGACAACAGAATCGCGACAGGAATCTTCACGTACGGATTCGACCCGGTAGGAATCCGTACCGCTCCGTTGAGTGGAATGAGGACTGCGAGAATAAACGGCAGATAGAGCGATGATCCTACGACCGCTGCGGCAAGTGGGGCAGGGACAATGAATGCGACCTCGGACCACGAAGAGGCCGAGAACAGCATGGCAAGGAGAATGTAGATGCCGAGTCCGAGGGACGCGCCGAAGAGCGTCTGGTAGACTGTCTCGAGTCCCATTGCCGCGATCACAACCAAAAGCACCACCGCTGAGAGCACGAGGATCGTATCATTGGGTGTCATTCCGAGAAATGACGTCATGATTGCGAGAATGTCGTTCACGCTCTGCATGGGTGGTTCTTACTTTGGCAGGAGGGCTTTGTATTCTCCGAGCATGCGGGCAATCTCCGAGAATGCTCCGGCATAGAACTCCTGCGAGTCTATGTCGATACCGTGTTTTGCGAGGAGGGTTTTCGGTCGCTCAGATCCGCCGCTTCGAAGAATTGATTTATACGCCGGAACGAATGCCGCTCAATGTTCCCGGTATTTCGCTACGAGTGAGGATACGAGGATATTGCCGAATGCGTAGGCATAGCAGTAGAACGGACTCCGGAATATATGGGGAATCATGGACCATCCGGACTCCTCTTCCGCGGGAAGGTCATGGACAATGCTGTCGCCCGTGAAGGCGAGACGCTCTTCTCGCCACATGACGTTGAGATCGCGGTAGGTGAGTTCTTCCCCGCGCACTATCGCCTCATGGACTCGACGCTCGAACGCGACATACTGGATCTGCGTGAAGATCGTCGAAATCATATCCTGAATACGGACATCCAGGAGAAAGAGTCGTTCGCGTGCTTCGAGGAGTTGGTCGAGCCGGTCGGCGAGCAGGGTCTCGGAAAAAATCGATGCTGTTTCCGCGAGCGAGAGGGGGCTGTCGAATCCCGTGTGTGACCGGGCTTGGGAGAGCTCTCCATGGATAGCGTGGCCAAACTCGTGCGAGAGCGTGGAGACATCGCGAATCTCTCCCGTATGGTTGAGCAAGACGAAGCTCGGAGTGTTTTTGGTATAGCAGGCGAATGCCCCTCCGCGCTTGCCCGGACGCGGCGAGACATCGACCCGACCCTCACGCAGGAACATAACGGAGAGATCGTGAAACTCCGTGTCGAACTCTCGCATGGTCGAGAGATGAAGCTCTACCGATTCCCCGAAGGAGAATTTCCGTCCCGATGATCCCACTGGTGCCAGAGCATCACAGACCTCGAATGTCTCGAGTCCGAGATGCTGACGCTTCAGATCGTAGTATTGGCGCATGAGGTGGGCATTTTCTCGCACCTGCCGAAGGAGCGTATCCACCGTGGTATTATCGAGTTGCTCGGAGATATTTCTCGGTTCCATAACGCTTGAATACCCCCGAAGTTCCACATCGGAAACATGGTCTTTCACGACTGCCGTGTAGATGCGCGAGAGGGCGATTTGATTTTGACGTGAATTATATACGTGCCGGATCGACCGGAGTGACTCGCGTCGTTTGGTACGGTCGGGATCGCTTCGCATCGTGCGGACTTCTTCTTCCGTCACGGTTTTTGTTTCACCGTCCACCGTCACATCGAAGAGATACGACCCGGTTAATTCCTCGTGAAGCGAAAGGTCCGATCCGAGCGCGCGGGACTTGGCGAGCAGGACGCGCTCCTCGCTCTCCGAGAGCAGGTGAGCGAGGCCATCGGCTCGTTGCAGGAGATCGTTACGGTGTTCAGCGAGACGGGAGTCTTCCGCGATTTCCCGGATTCGCTCCACACCGAGTATTTTCCACTCCTGTTCAAGCGAGAGTGTGAATTTCCCAGCTTCTACCGATGCCACCTCCAATGCGCCGGACATCTTCTGTACATCGAGATCTTGGGTATCGAGCGATCATCGATAGAGAAGGTAGAGCCCCGGCTTCTGCAAGAGATCGTGGATTCGAGCATCCTCGTGGTAGTATTCGATAATCGTCTCGGTATCGGCATTTGCGATACGTCCGGCAAACCGCTCGGCGAAGGCGCGGATCGTTGGTACAATAGCGGAGACATCTTCTCCGAGGCGAGAATCGTTGAGTCCGGAATAAAAGCGTGAGAGGTCCCACTCGGTTTGGTATTCTGTCGGCATTGGCGTGCGATGAAAAAACGGTACGAATTGTACCGTTTCGATGGGGAAAATCAAAAGGGAATACGCACCTTGAAGATGTCTACTTTTTGATCGATTTGTTTCCGAGGTCGAAGAAATACGGTTCATCGTGCTCAATTTTGAGCGTTGTTTCGTTTTCGAGTGTGAGTCTCGCAAATCACCATGCATCGAATCAATGAGATTCTCGGTAGGCAATCACCTTTCGTCCCATTGCGACAACCGTGCGCGAGTAGTCCGCATTATACAAGAGTGTCGGTTCACGGTAGAGCTTCCCGGTCTCTATCTTGAATCCCTTTACGAGTTGCGCGAACTCATGACACGGTCGATCCATATCAAGCACGGTAATTCCCTGAGGTTTTTTCAATATCTGCTCCACAGATGCTGAAGCCGGTATGGTGGGAATTCCCGAACATGGTGCGAGACACGGGCATGGTGCATGAACGGACGTGTCGTCCGGAATGAGTTTTCAGAGCATAGGCATACATAAAACCATAGAGCCACCTCTGTACTATAAATACTTGTTGTATTGAGTCAATATTTAATGCTCTCCAAACCCTCCGAACTCGTCGGCGATGTCGTAGAATTTCTGGAATTTCCGTTCGAATTTCAGATCCACCTGTCCAGTCGGTCCGTTGCGATTCTTACGCACGAAGACACTAATCACGCCCTGGCGTGATGGGTCGGGAGTATCTGGGTTGTAGTAGTCGTCCCGGTAGAGCATCATAACCACATCGGCATCTTGCTCGATGGATCCGGATTCGCGCAAGTCCGAGAGTCCTGGCTCTTTGCTCGTACGGCTCTCCACCGCGCGCGAGAGCTGTGACAGAGCGATGATGGGTACGCCGAGCTCGCGCGCGAGCCCCTTGATGCCGCGGCTGATCTCACTCACTTCCTGGACGCGGTTCATGGGGTTGCCGCCGCCAAGGAGTTGGAGGTAGTCGATCATCACGCAGTCGAGTCCGGATTCCATCTTCAGGCGTCGGGCCTTCGATTTGATCTCTACCAGACTCCCGATAGGAGAGTCATCGATATAGATGTTCGCATGCGAGAGCTTCTCGAGCGCGTCCCCGATCTTCGCGAATTCATCGTCCGCGAGGTCTCACTTTTGGAGTTTCCAGCTGTCCACTCCCATGGCGGCGGCAATCATGCGGTCGGTGAGCTGCTCTTTGGACATTTCGAGCGAAAATATTCCCACGTGCTTCTTCTTGGCACCCATGTTTTGGGCGATATTGAGCATGAGGGCCGTCTTTCCCATGGAGGGGCGTGCCGCGAGGATCACCATGTCTCCCGGCTTGAATCCGCCGATCATGGTATCGAGCTTCGCGAATCCGGCATAGGAGATTCACTGCTTGAGGATTTCGGGATTCTCATGGATCTCAGCGAATTGCTCGTAGCGCATGTCGAGAATCTCGCGGATATGCACGAGACGGTTTTGAATGAACGTCTGAGTCACGCCGAAGATCGCTTGCTCGGTGCGTTCGAGCAGGGTGTTGAGTTCGGTCTCCTCATCGTAGCCGTACAGAGCGATCTCGTTTCCGGCTTTTATGAGCTTGCGGAGCATGCTCTTATTCTTCACGATCTGCGCGTACTGATACACGTTCGCGCTCGAAAACGTGGTATTGGCGAGCTCCATAAGGAAGACGTCTCCTCCGATTGTCTTGAGTTCCCCCCGGTCATCGAGCGTCTCGCGCAGCGTCAGTACGTCTATTGGTCGGCCTTTGGCCGAGAGATCGAGCATGCCTCGGTAGACGTTTGCGTGCGAGGGTTCGTAAAAATCCTCGACTTTGATGAGATCCGCCACTTTGTGCAGTCCTTCGCTGTCGATGAGAATGGAGCCGAGGACGCCGCGTTCGGCCTCGACCGAGTGGGGAGGAACCTTCATGCGCTATTCCCGGTTAAAATTTGATTCCATGTCGAGCTCGATCCGTACGCGTTCGATGAGTGACTTCACATCGGTGTTGTACGGTTCGAGATTTTGTATCTTCTTGAGTGTCACGAGCGCGTCGGCTCTCTCACCCAGACGCAGCGAGGCATCCGCGAGCAAATGGAGCATGTCGAGACTCGCGGGAAATTTCTTGGTATAGCGGCGTGCTGCTGCCACGACGTCTTCATATTTCTCCAGACGGTAGGCAGTCATAGCGAACATTTCGAGGGCCTCGAAATTCGATTCATCGAGCAAGAGGAGTCGCCGATATACTTCGTATGCGACCTCGTACTTTTCCTGAGCGTAGAGCGTATTTCCGAGCCGGAGATAGACTTCCGGGTCGTTTTCATGCAGGATGATGAGATCCTTATAAATGAGCTCGGCCTTGGCGTATTCGCCGTCGGACTCGTAGAGTGATGCCAGGAGGACGTTGAGATCCTTGTCGAATTTATCAATCGAGAGTCCGGCGATCACGTGGATCCTCGCACCCGCTTTGTCTCCGCGTGATATCTTGAGCCTTACGAGGTTGACAAGCTCTCGGATATGTTCGCGCTCCTCTCTGGAGAGGCTCGGCACGTCCGCAGTGATGCCGCGAGCTTTTGGGATGGTGGACTGGGCGGGTCTCTGTTCGGTATCGTCTCAGGCTTCCTCGCGGGCCTCTTCCGCTGCCTGGATCTTCGCAATGATCTGCTTCTTGGCGTGGAAGAGACGCCAAACACGAAGCGCGAAGAGCATGAGTCTTGCGAGTAAGTACGCGCAGACATAAGAGAGGTTCGCGAGCAGGAACCACGCCTCGAACGACAGTAGGCGGGCAGAGAGAAGTATGTCCATGGTCGAATGATACGGGGCGCATTCTATCCGGAATCGGAAAAAGCGCAAACCGCGTACCGCGAGCATGCTACCGATGACCTCCGCGGGTCGCTACGATTGTCCCAAGTCCCGTGAGCAAGACGGATACACCGAGCGTCCCCATGCGGAATAGGGCATCGATGGTGTGGGGATCGTTCCAGATTCACCACTCCGGCATTGATGGGAACCGACTGTTTCACAGTACGAGATCCGCGACTTGCAGAATCGTTGAGAGTCCAAGTATTGCTGTACCGGTAGCAATGGATCCTCGACTTTGCATTATAGTAACAGCCTTTGTGCAGAGCTTGTCAATATTTGATGGCGCGGACATGGATTCGTGAGCGTCAAACAATAAGAATGACAGAAATATAATTGCCCCGACTCTGTTGTCAATATTCAATACGGGTATTTTCGTACTCGGGCGAGAATCTCTATTCTCCCCGTCGTCCCGATCGCGAGAGTCGTATCCCCGACTCGATCGAGGCCTTGGTCTCGCGCTGGGCCGCGAGCAGACGCTCGTGAGCAATCTTGATATGTCCGATTGCTCGGTCAAGATCGCGGAACAGGTCGATGAGGATAGAGAAGAGCGGTACGCCGATAAGGAGTCCTACAAGTCCGAAGAGCGACTCGGACACGAGCAAGATCACGAACGTAACGAACACCGGAAATTCCATGTAGGACGAAACGATTTTCGGATTGAGGTAGTAGGCTTCCACCGCATGGACGACAGCCACCATAGCAAGAATACCGACCACTACGCCAGGCCCCCCATAGGTGTAGCCGATGATGAGAATCGGAATGGACGAGATGATCGTCCCGAGCACGGGGATGAACCCCATAATAAAGACGATGGTAGAGAGGGTGATAATGTATGGAAACGGCTCCCCGCCAGGCCCAAGCAGTGCCCCGATAATAAGGAGCCCAGTAGCAGTGAGGACGGCGTTCACGAGCGCGATGATGGCCTGTGCCTTGAAAACCAGTCCGAACGCTCGCTCGATCTTGGAGAAGATAATGCTGTACTCGGAGTAGAGGAAGGCGAAATGGCTCGACCGGATGCTCGAGAGGTACTCGGCGATCTTCGTCCGCTCCATGACGAAGACGTAACTCAGTACCAGGCCAATGAATATCTGTACGAGAAAGATTCCGATATTCTGGAGTTTTTCAATTCCCGTCTTCACGAAGCTCTGGATATTTTCCCGGTCGAAGAAGTCATTGATCGCTTCGCGAATACCGAGGTCCACATGGGAATATGATTCTATTCGCACGAGTTCGGTGCGGATTTGGTCGATGATGACGGGAGTTCGATCAACGAGTCGGGATCACTCCTCTACGAGTTTCGGCACGAACGTAGAGATGATCACCACAATGACGATCACGAAAGAGATGTAGAGGAGTGTCACGAGCGTATTGACCGTGAGGTTACGCACGAGCCATTCCCGGATGGCTCCATCGGTCTTTTTCTCCACTTGGCCAATGATCTTCGCGTGGAGGTTCTTGCCGAGATCTAGGAAGAGGTAGGAGAAAATAAACGTGATAAAGAAGACACCGATGAATCCGCGAAAGAGCCAGAGGCCAGACCCGAGAAGCAGGAGAGCGAAGATCTTGAGGAACAATGCCCGGTTGAAGATGACCCGGAGAATAAACGGTACGCGCATGGGAGCGGACGATAGAGGCTAAAAGAGTTCTTCAGCAGCTTCGGCGAGATTCGGCACGGGGTTCGTATCGATCGTGATACGAACCTGCGGGGAGAATCCAAATCGTTCTTGGCAAACCGTCCGGATACATCCGAGGGATTCTTCCGATTCGAGCTTCGAGCGATGGAAGGTATTTGGCGTCACGATCGTGAGTGTCTCGCCGGAGAGATCGTATTGGGACGCTTTCAGGCTCATGGCGATAAATGCCCGTTTCGGCACGCTCCTGATTGTATCCACCAGGGTCCGGAAGTCGAACGATCCAAAATCACCAACGCTTGCGGAGGTGATTTCCGGTATGGTTTTGGTGGGAATCTCGACTGGGTCGGGATTCGGTGTCGGTCAGGATTTCTCTATAATCAGATGCCCGGATTCGGACAGTTGATCCATCCCCGGTCTTGGCGAATTCTTTGAATGCTTTGTTGGAGGTGTTACAGGAGTCGTGGATATGGCACGCTCGGGAGCGGTTGTTATGGTCTCATCGAGACACGAGTAGAGTCCGGATGAGAGGATAGCGAGAGGGTCAACGAGACTTCGGCATCGCTCGTAGGCCCGGTAGACGCGCGCAAAGCAGCGCGAGAGCCGGACGATAGCCTCGCGGTTTGCGCCACGCATCCGCTGGGCAATACGCTCAAGAAGCTGCTCCAGGACGCGTTTTACCGAGAACGAACGCTCGGATACGAAATCGACAAATCCGGCAATCTCGGTTGTATCATGCGAGCCGAGTGCATCGATCAGCATGTCGAGTCGCTCTATCGAGACGATAGAAAGAAACGACTCTACCCGCTCGGTCGGGAGTGTGGAGTCCGTGGAGTACTGCTCAAGCAGGGTAAGTGCATCTCGCATACCCCCGCTCGCGGCTTTGGCGATCAGAGCTATTGCCCGGTCGTCCGCGATGGTACCTTCTTCCGTGCAGACATATCGGAGGAGTCATTCGATCTCACTCTGAGCGTATCGTCCGAAATCGAATCGCTGCGCGCGCGAGACGATGGTCTCCGGTATACGCTCGATCTCGGTGGTGGCCATGATGAAGACAACGTGCTCCGGTGGCTCCTCGAGGGTCTTGAGCAGGGCATTGAACGCGCCCTTCGAGAGCATATGCACCTCATCGATGATGTAGACTTTTTTGGTCCCCATCGTGGGGAGGAAGCGGGATTTTTCTATGAGATCGCGGATATTGTCTACGCCCGTGTGGCTTGCAGCATCGATCTCCACGATATCCACGAATTCCCCGCGATCGATCGCGAGACAGTTGCGACAGGTTCCGCATGGTTCTCAGTCCGGGCCGCGATCCTGGCAGTTTATGGCTTTGGCGAAGATTCGGGCGGCCGTGGTTTTGCCCACACCACGAGATCCTGTGAAGAGGTACGCTCCCACCGTGCGCCCCAATCGCAGGGCATTCGAGAGGCTCGTTCGTACGAACTCCTGTCCGACGAGGTCGGCGAATCGCTTGGGTCGGTATTTGGTGTAGAGGGACATCCGGACGCGGGTTTGTATGAGAGTCGAATTTTATCGCAAAAGACCGAAAAGGCAAGGAAGCGAAGATTGTGATGATGGGCTGTCTCCATTTTCCGACCGACCCGGGAGCATGTTCGCTATGATTCTTCGGGATCGTTTTTCTTTGCCCGAAATCCGATCGCGCATATACTCTGCCTCAATTTTCTCCTAGAGCTTCCGTTTATGAAATTCTCCATTATCGTCCCGAGTTTCCGTCAGGCCGAGTTCCTCCCGCGTACGCTCGATTCCATCCTCTCGCAAGAGGGAGATTTCGAGATCGAGTGTCTCGTTATGGACGGCGGATCGGACGATGGATCCGCGGATATTCTCGCCGACTACGCCCGGCGCGTGCACTCCGGGGAGTATCCGGTCCGATGCCGGAGTGTATCGTTGTCGTTCGTGAGTGAGCCGGATCGGGGGCAGACCCACGCGATTAACAAGTGACTTGAGTGTGCCTCGGGCGACATTCTCGCCTATTGCAATAGTGACGATACCTATGCCTCGGGAGCGTTCGCGCACGTTCGAGAGGTCTTCGAGAAGCGACCGAACCAACTCTGGTGCCATGGCCGATGTATCATCATTGATGCTGAAGACCGTCCGATCCGCTCTTTCGTCACGAGGTTCAAGGAGTTTTTCACCTCGCGGACGGGATACCGGACTCTGCTCGTGCTCAATCCAATCTCCCAGATGACGGTCTTCTGGTCGAGGGGTGCGTACGAACGAGTCGGAGAGTTCCGGGAATCCGAATCGCTCTGTATGGACTATGAGTACTGGCTTCGGCTTGCGCAGCTTGCTGATCCAGTATTTGTTTCCTATCACCTCGCGAACTTCCGAGTCTACCAAAGCACCAAGAGTTCTACGCGGTTCGTTGAGCAATTCCGCCGAGAATACATGCTTGCTCGCGAATCGGCCGCAGGACGACACCGCCTGCTTCTTGCGTGTCACCGGGTAATGGCCGAAATGACCATTCTCGCATACCGGTTATTGAGAATATTCGGTGTATAAAGTAAAAAGCCCGTAACGGGCTTTTTACTTTGATCCAACTCCCTAAACATGGCGCACAACCTCATCGAGCGGAAAGCGGCTTTTCGCTCGCTTTTCCGGAATTGTGTCATCCTCGGACGCGCGGTATCCGCATGCCACGGCCGCGACCGTTGCATAGTCGGTATCTGTGAGCCCGAGGATGTTGTCATACGCCGTAGGGTCGATTCCTTCGAGCATGCAGGTATCTACACCGAGGAGGGCGGCCGAGAGTCCGAGGAATCCCATCGCGATGTAGGATTGGCGGCGATTCCACTCGATGTTCGCTTTCGGCATCATCGCCGTCTGGAGCATCTGCTCGAATCCGGCGAGATCCTCCGGTCTGAGGCCGCGGGTCTGAGCCATATCTTCGATATAGTGGCGGACATGCTTGTTTTCCACCTGTTTGAGCGTAGCGAATACTACGAGCCGATCAGCATCCGTGATCTGCGATTGTCCCCATGATACCGGCAGGAGCCGAGCTCGGATCTCCGGAGTATCAACCACAATAAACCACCACGGCTGAATCCCGAATGACGAAGGGGAGAGTCGCATCGACTCTTCGAGTGCGTGCCATGTCTCGTGAGGGATTTTCTTAGATGGGTCGAATTTCTTGGTCGCATACCGCTCGCCGAGCGTGGTGAGGAGATCGGCCGGAGAGAGGATTGCTTGGAGCATTGGGAGAGGGGCTATCAAAATGAGCAGATATTGTGGCGAATGAAAATGAAGAACGCCTAAAAACAAAGTGGCGTACCACCGAAATCCCAATATAATCCCTCCCGATTTTCGGGTACGAAAAGAATCCGTCACCGCGAGGCATATGCGCCGATACGATTTTGCTGCGTTCCACTGGCTCGATGTGCTCGATCCCCAGAAGCGGGAGATCGCTGAGCTCTCGCGCAAGTATGATTTCCACGAGCTCGACCGGGAGGCTCTCTCCGAGGAGAATCAGCGCGACCGCGTGGATACCTACGACAACTACCTCTTCCTCACGCTCCATTTTCCGAAATACAATACCGTGACGAAGCGGTATATCGGGAGCGAATTCAACTTCTTCGTCTCCAAGGAGTATCTTGTCGGCGTCCGGTACTACGCATCCAAGACCATCGATTCCATTTTCGATGGATACGAGCGCAAGGGAGGATCACCCGAGGAGACCCCGGGAGATGTCCTCTATGACGTGATCGATGCGATGCTCGATAAAATCTTCCGCGGACTCGATAAATTCACGATCGATGTCCGACTCATGGAGCGTCGGATTTTTGACCAAGCAGGCAATCGTAGTGTCGAGCTCATTGAAGAGCTCATGGTAAAAAAACGCAACATCGTGACCCTCAAGCATATGCTCAAGCCGCAGGTAGGGGTTCTCAAGATCCTAGAACTTCGTATGAACGCCATGTTTGGGGCCGACCGGATGGAGGACTATTTTGAGAGTCTGCAAGATAAAATGGAGCAGATTCAGGATGAGATTACCCTCCTGCAAGAAAATCTCGAATCAATGGAAGACACGCTCAAATCCATTTTCGATCTCGAGACGAACTCGATTATCAAGTACCTCACGATCTTTTCGGCATTCATGCTGCCACTCACGCTCGTCACGAGCTTCTTCGGCATGAATCTCGCGAGTGCTCCGTTCAATGACTGGTTCGTTTACGGATGGATTCTCATCCTCGGGGGTGTCGCGGGGGCGATGGTATGGTGGATACTACGGGATCAGCGTGGGAGCCGCAAGAGATAGGGTAGACCAGCCGACCTTCTAGGGATTTAGGAGATTCGTGCTGTGCCAGACTTTTTTCCCCTCTGCCTCAAGAGAGCGAATGTTCAGGAGATCGAGCATCTTCCGTACCCCATCGATGGTTATTTCCACGGTGCCTTTGGATACATCGAGAATGCACGGATCAGCGAATCATTCGAGTCGTCCAGTCGAATCATTGTATCCGGTGTATACGAGTCATTCGTATGTGAATACCCCGCTTCTTCCTCCATCCTCATCCATAAAACAGGAAACGTGCGGCTCTCTCGATACCCCCAGTATCGCTCCGAATCTTGCAAGCTGCCGGAATAGGGGCGATTCATGATTCTCGCGTCCCCGGGAGTCGTGATAGAAATCTTCTGCCGAGATTGCAGCGATACGAAGCGGTATTTCCCTCTCGGCAATCTCGATCGTCCGAATCATTCGATTGATGGTTTGCTCAGCCGTATTTCGTACGATGGTCTCGTCTGGGTATTTTGGGTGCGTACCCGGATCTTCATCGGCGAATACCAGAAGATCGTCTTCACCCGACCCCATTGTGCCATCTCTTTCGCAGAGTCCTTCCATAAGAACATTGGTTACCAGGAAAATCGCATGCGTTGGTATTTATTTCGTTATTCTCCCTTCAGAGCCTTTTCTCGTTTGTTCTGTCGATAAGTGTTGTACCAGACGGTCTGCGTGAATATCTCTACGACCGAGTTGAGGTGGGCGATAAGCCCGATGAAGAAGAGGAATACGAGAATCAATAGGCCGATACCGACCGTACGGACGAGCCCGATGGAGAGGTAGGAGAGCGCGGCGAATATGAGAAACGGAAACACGAGGAAAATCAGTGCGGTGAAGAACGTCCGCAGGTAGAGGAGGAAGACCGTGAAATAGAGCTCGAACGTTTCGGAGAGATTATCGAGGGCCATTTCTATAGACGCGCCGATCGCCTCGAACGGAGATTTGTCCTCGAAGATGATGAAGAATCGGGAGTAGGAAAAGAGGATGTTTGCGGTAATGCTCACCAAGAGGTATATCCCCATGACGACAGAGATGATCCAGATCGACTCCATTCCGAATATTCGCAATCCCCACGAATACATGATGAGAATCGAGACGAGGCTAAAAGGGATCATGATATTATTGAGCTCGAATACTGGAAAGAATTTAATAAACCCTCGCGAGAGTGCGTAGCTGTAAAAATGCTCCCGACGTTCCGTGGAGGTTGGGAGTTCGCCCCGGGCGATACGGATATTCTTGTCTATGAGTGCGAGCAATCCACCCTGGAATATCGGCACAGCTACTGCGATCAGCGCATAGACGAGCACGAAGGCCGCAACGTAGCCCCAGATTGTTTTTCCGTGCACATCCTCTACAACGCCGAGGACTCGATCAAAGAAGTCGTGCGATAATCCGAAGATCTGCACGTAGATAAAAGCTATCTGATAGAGGAGGATTTCTCCGATCGCGATTGTCGAGAGAATTGACGGGAAAAAATTGAACCGTTTCATATTCGGTTCGTTCGTCAGAATTTCCCACGCCTCTTCTACGACCTGCTTCGCCATGTTATGCGTCCGTTTTTTCGGCCGAATCGGAGGCCGCTCCGGTGCTCGTGTTTATTCCGGTCGCGGTGGATTGTGTGCCCGATGACTCCGCGTTCATCGATCCGGTTCCTGTCACGGCGGTAGGATCTGCATCGTCTCGTTCGAGCCATGTCGTAGACCAACGAATGAAATCGAGTGGATTTTTCGTTTCCCAGTCGACATTGTACCGCTCCGAAACGAATGCGGATTCGAGTAGTTCATGCAGGAATGCTGCGGACGGGATCACCGGGACATCGAGTCTTCCCCGGATCGTACGATCTATGTACCAGTTGGCATACGCGCTATAGTAGGGTCGCACAACTCATTCCTGAGCGAGAATCGTTGAGACGGAATTGCGGACGGGACCGAGTCATTCGCCACTGTCCATTCGGGTCTTGAGTCGCTCCAGTTCAATATCGAGCTGGATGTTTCGGATACCCGAGAAGTTCAGTCCTCCTTTTGCTTGTCCCGAATGAAAGAAAGGAAAGACATTGTACCCCGAGATGCCGAGGTTGATTCCTGTCAGGAGCGCGTCGTATTTTTTCTCCCCGGTTCGGACGATCTCACGGATTTCCGCAAGGTCAATCTCCCGACTGTTCACATACATACCCACCATCTGGAGTGAGTCGCGGATATTGTCCACGAGTACCGGGGAGATACCGGACTGATTAGTATAGAGCAAGTCGACCGTAAAACGAATGAAGTCACGGTTGTAGTAGTATTTCGGATCGAGTTCGCGGGCTTGTTCGAGAGATTGTTTTAGGGTTGAGAGGCGTTTTTGCATCTCAGCAGGATCCATCGCCGAGATCGTGGGTTTTCGTTCAGCAAGAGCCTGCGTCCTCATGGAGGAGAGTTTCTCGGGATCTGCAGAATAGTGGATCACGAGCGTCTCCACATCTTTGCGCGAGCCGTCCGGATATTCGAATGAGAGTTTGTAGGTATTCGTTCCTTCTGCGAGATTTCCCATGGACACACGTGCCAAGTACGAGAATCTCGTCTGTCCAGCGGAGAATTTTGCGAGTTTGTATCCGTTTACGAATACGCCCGAGACTCCGGCAGGTACTGTCCCGCCGATCACGATCTCCCCAGCCACGGTTCCGGTAGAAAAGTGGATCGCATCGCGGGATGGTGTATCGAAGGAAGAGAGTGTTGGAATCGGCTCGGCCGCGGTGGTGACCGTACCGGTCGCACTGCCTTCGAGCGCGGCGATTTCTTGCTCGGAGAGCTCTACCAGACGGTCACGCGTATAGAATCCGAGGTCAGCGTAGGTCTTGGCAATATTACGCTCTGCGAGCTCTGTCGTGACTCACGTCTCCGAAAAAAACATATCCGAGAGAATCCGTCCCCGTGAGGGGTCGATATTCGTTACGGCTGTCCGCCCAAGCTGGAAGAGCATGAGATTCCGGATGGACTTCGGAACCTTCTCGGCATTGAGAAAGAGCGCGATCTGGTCAGGGAACAGGGTATTTGTCCGGACGAATCGGGGAGAGACTGGTGGAGCGAACCCCTCACCGCCTATGAGCAGATCGAGAATTTCCTCGTTCTTGTGGAGCGATGGTTCGTCGGAGAAAAATCGAAATACATATCGTCCGATGTATATCGGCGAGTCGGAATGCAGCGATTCATTCCGGACAAGCGTCACGTTGGTCGAGCCGTAATCTTCGTCCGTCGTCACGTCCGAGAGCATATAGGTGCCGGAGGTCTTGCTCACAGGATTGTCTCCCGCGCTCGCCGCAATGATGGGAAACGTGAGCAATGAAACGATCTCTGTATCTGGATTCTCGGTAGAAAACTCGATATAATCACCCCGATCCGTAATAGACACTTTATCGAGAATCGCATTGATGCTCGCGTTTTCTTGAGATTTTCGGAGCATCGCGAACGTGTGGAGAATATCCTCTTTGGATATTGCAGAGCCATCCTGCCAAGTGTTTTCGGGGTTCGGGTAGCATTTCACGAGACCGAAATTCTTGCCGAGGTCGCAGTTGGCGAGATCGCCCGCGAGTTGACGGGATACTATGTCATAGCGGAGCAATGACCGGTAGAGGAATCCGAGCATCATGTCGTTCGAGCCTCCGAGTCCGAAACGCAGGGGATTGAGACTTGGCACGTCTCCAACGACCCCAACGCTCACCGTCCCGCCTTTCTCCGGCAGGACGTTCGCATCGTGGTAGATGTAGGCGAACACTAGGTGCGCGAGCGAAACGAACGAGAAAAGCAGCGTGATGAATAGCAGGTATTTGGCGATCTTCGCGGCGTGTCCCATCGGCGTTCGGGGTTATGCTCCGAATCGGAGTATCGGAAAAATTATCCGAAGAGGTAGATGACGACCGAGAGTATCGTGAACACCGCAGCGAAAACGATGGTCGCGCGGTGAAGGACGAGCTCGGCTCCGCGCTTCTCAAACTTCGCTCCCGCGCTAGAACTTCCGCCCATGAGGGAGAGTCCTTCGCTCTTGGGCTGGAGGATAATGGCGAGACCGAGAATCACGCTCGTGACGAGCAGGACGATGGAGAGAATATCGATCATAGGTTTATTTGAAAACGAGGCGGTAGAGTATATTGAACACGGAACAAATTGCAACCGCGAACGCGTAGGTGGAAAATCCTTCGATTTCGAATCGTACCCCCGGCAGGTTCGCGGCCGAGAGGACCCACTCGAGCATCGCGAGGATGATACCGGTGATCACGAAGGTGAAAAGCCCGAACGAAAGCAGGATGAAGGGAAAGCCGAAGATCTTGAGGACTGGTTTCACAAAGAAGTTGAGGACACCCAGGAGCGCGCCTCATACCAGGTACAATGACCACGTCCCGGACGAGATGATGCCAGTACCACTCGCTCCATCATACGGCAGGAGCCAGGCGAGCGCAAATAAAAGGAGTGCGTTGGCGAGAATGGCGATAACTATTCCCATGGCCTGTTATATTTGGAATACCGTGAAATGAGGACGGCTCTCTTCGAAAAGATTATACACATACCCGGCACTTCGCCAATTTTTTGCGTTTTCTCGGGATTCATGATAGCATGGAGATGAGCATTCCGTACGTCTTTTCTATGCGATTCATTCGTCGTCTCCTCACGCTTTTTATTCTTCTCGGACTTGTGTTCGCACCCGTTTTTGCTGGGGCGACCGATCTTTCGAGTCCATCTTTTACATTCAGTCCGAGCTATCTCCAGGTTGGAGATACGGAGTACTCCGATGGTATCGACAACGTCGAAAATTTCATCGTCCACATCGCGAATATCATCCTCGTGGGAGTGGCGGTGCTCGCGGCGATTGGAGTGATCGTTGCTGGCTTCATGCTGATTCTCTCTGGGGGTGATTCGAGTCAAGCAAACCAGGCGAAACAAATCATTACATACAACATTATCGCCATCGTCATGGCACTCTTTTCCTACTCGATCATCCAGCTCGTCTCATGGCTACTTACTGCCGAATAATCCTCGCTATTTCCGTCTTCTTGTTGGGGTTGTTTTCTCCGGCCGCGCTCGCGCAGAACGAGCTTCCCGAGGCGGCGGATTTCGATCTCCCTTTTCAGACCAGTCCGGACGGAACCATCGACACGATCAATATCTTCATTTCCGAGGGAATCAAGTATGTGGGCATTCTCGCGGTCCTGGTCCTCTGTTACGGAGGAATTATGATGATTACATCGTACGGAGAAGATGGCAAAACCAAGACGGCCCGACTCATCATCACCTACGCTCTCGTGGGCGTGCTCACAGCAAGTGGAGGATACTTTCTCGTCAACATTATCAATAATATCCGCCTCTAGCATGCGACGCTTTCTCCCTCTTCTCTTTGCGTTTTTTCTCCTGCTATCGGTCTCGCCGGTCTGGGCGAACGATGATCTGCGCGAGAGCCTGCTTCTCGATTCATCCGTCTCTGCTGTCAATGGCGATGTTCGGGATACGGACTTCCGCGAGAATTTCCTCGCGACCGGTCTCGACTACGCGATAGGCATTCTCGCGATTCTTGCGGTGGGAATGTTCCTCTACACCGGGTATATGCTTCTTATGGCTGATGGAAAGGAAGAAGAACACAAGAAGGCATGGATATCGTTTCTCTATATCGGTATCGGTCTCGCGGTCGTGCCGTTATCGTATGTCGCTGTCAAAATCGTTCTTGGAATCAATATCAACTAGCTGACGAAGTATGAAACGTCTCGTCTTCCTGCTCCTTGCAATGTTCGTGCCTATCGCGTTCAGCATGTCCGTTGCTTCCGCTTCGGAATGTTCGTACGATGAGGGCGGTTCCGTATTGGGATCGCTCGAAAACTGTATTCCCCAAGGATCGATCGATTCCGGGGGAGACGCGAGCATCTCGAGTGTGAAGGATCGGATTATCGCGATCGCCGACAATGCAATCATTCTCTGATCGCTCATCGCCATTGGCGGGATTGTGTACTCATCCTTTCTCTTCATCTTCTCCAACGGAGACGATGGTCAGGCGAAAAACGCGCGTATGGGAATCATCTACTCGCTTGTGGGATTCGCGGCGATGCTTCTCGCGTTTCCAATCGTCAACGCGGTCATTAATTTCGTTTTCGACCTCGAGTAATGCGGGACATTTGGCATTTTCTCGGCTGGTTCGCGCTCTTCTTCTCGTTGCTTTCGCTTCGGTCCATAGCGGTTGCACCGGAGGGGGAGACGTCCTACGATTCGAGCTCTATCTATAATCAGGAGGAGTCTCTTATCGTCTCCACAGATGCGCTCTCAGACTCTGGATCGACTCTGTGAGAGCCGATTCTCGGTGCAGCTCCCGAGACGGATACCCCGACCGTAGCCCTCCCTGCACCTGAAGTCAAAGAGTCGTCCGAACCACTCTCCACGGTCACGACGTTCGTCCGTCCGGATGGAGTCTTCGCGCCGCGGTCGCTTCGAGAGTCATTGCGGATCAATTACGAATCGGACGCGTTTTCCGGGAAGATCTCGCCACTCTCGCTCGTCTACGATGGTGACCGGGTGGAGCCACGCGGGCAGGTAAGTGGCCGGACGCTCACGATGTCGCTCCATATCCCCACGGTCGATGAGTCGCTCGCGGTCTTCATTCACGAGCTCGGGCATATCGTGGATATTCAGCATCTCCGGAAGGGGACACTCTCGGCCGATCCATCAAAATCTTTCTACGCGCTCTCGTGGCAATCGTCTTCCGAGAAGATACCGAGTGCCACGATTGCTGACTTCGTTTCTGGCTACGCACTCTCCAATCAATATGAAGACTTCGCCGAGACATTTGCTTTCTACGTCCTGCACAACGAGACGTTCCGAAAACGAGCCGAATCCAACGAATCCCTGCGTCGTAAGTACGAATTCATGCGCGATGAGGTATTTTCGGAAGAGGCATTCGAGGGGACTGACTTCGGCACCGAGACGGTAGCAGCGTACTTTTGGGATGGGACCAAGCTTCCATTCGATCGAAAAAAATATTTGTTTTTTATCCGGTAAGCGGTACAATGTTCTCTTCCGTGACAACAAATTCCCTTGGTTCGTCCGCTCGTCCGAGCCGGTAAGTGAGAGCTTCGTCTCTCGTCTTCCCGTCTTCATCGAGTAAATGGTCGAACATCCTCAACTTCGATATTTACCAGGATTCTCTAATTTTTTGCTCGTTTTTCATGTCAGATCATTTTTTCGAGGAACTCGAAGAAGAGCTTTTTTCCGATGGTTCGAAATCGTCCGGTAATCGCCCGATGTCGCCACGTCCGCCCGTCCGGGCCAAGTCCGAGTACGAAGCTCATATGCAGGCTTCATCGGCCCCATCGGCTTCCCGCCGCTCCGCACCGCACCGCACTCCACATTCCGATCATACCAACTACGAAGAGCATGCCGCGCTCATAGACGCGCCCATGCCCATTCCGGCTCCTCGCCGCGCTCGCCCAGAATCATTGGATATGCCGCAGCCCCGCTCCGAAGAACCAGTCCGTCGTCCTGCTCGGCCGACTCACCGCGATGGAGGGGGATATCGTCCACGCGCTCCGTTTACCGCCCGTGCTTCTACGAAGCCTGTGCCGGATCTTCCTGCGAGCCGTGGAGTCTTCATTCCACCGCAGCGTCCAGGTACAACCCGCAGCATTCCGCTCTCGGACACGGCACACGTATCCATGCCTATGATCGCAGTCCGCTATATGGAAGAGACCTATATCGTGGGATCGGGACTCGATTCTGGCTCGGTTGAATTCCCTGGTGTGAGTACTGTCATGCCCGATGTTCGTATTCTTCTGCCAATCCGCGAGACAATCAAGGCATGGTTTCTTACGGAATGTCGTCCCGAGATGGTGGAGGGAATTGTCCCGCTCATTGTTCATCTCGACTTTCCGCCCATCTATGCATATGAATCGGTGATCGAGAAAATCCGGACACTCTTGGTCTCCAAGGGATTCGGGGATCGGGCCGATCTCCACGTGATGAAGGCTGGATTCGATCGGGCCGAGACCGTGGGAGATTTCACCTTCCGGAGCTTCCCGCTCTCATCGCGCGAGCACCGTTCGTACAATAGTGCGCGTTACGAGACACCGAACGGACGAGTGCTCGTTCTCGAGCCGGAGCCGGATCCGATTCAATTGAGCGATATTCTCGGGCCACTCGATCTCGTTTTTACCGGACCGCACGACGATCTCTCTGCCGAGGTTCGCGAGCGACTCCCGCTCGTACACACCCAGAAGATCGTTTGTGTCGACCCACATGAGAATTTTGATCGGAATCCCGCGTTCAGTGTGCGGCCGACCGAGATCTTTGCGCGACTCCAGCACGGAAATATCATTGACGTGACCGAACACCAGCGTATCGATGTACATGCCGTGCGACTCTTTCTCGATACGTTCGTGGTCGATAGTGTCGGCATCGGGACCGCTTCGAGCCACGTGCTCCAGGCCCGCGCTCAGATGCAGACGTCCGGCGTTGCCGTTGTCGCTTTCCCAGTAGATCGAAATACCCGCGCGATTATTGGACTGATCCGCATCGAGACCCGTGGTCTCGCACACGCCCACGAGATCCGAGAAGTGCATCGTTACATTATCAAGATCGCCCGAACCATCTACGAGCAGACCATCAAGGACATTCCCGATATTGATGAGCGCGATCTCGGCAAGATTCTCAAGACCGACCTCGAGAAGGCACTCCAGACAAAATTCAAGCGTTCTCCTATGGTCATCCCTGTTATCATGGGATTCTAAAGCCAAACTTTACCAACTAGATGTCCGATATGAATACCGAAGAACAAACGAATAATACCGCTCCACAGCCGGGCGGGCGGTCATCGCGCCGTCGACGCAGTCGCGGACGCGGACGCTCCGGAGGAGGGGATACTCCTCAGCGGGAGGGGGATTTCGCTCCGAGAGAGCGGGATAATGTCCCGCGAGGAGGACGCTCCGCTCCGAGAGGCGGACACCTCCAGAACCCCAAGCATCTTTCTCCGGGAGACAGCTATATCTTCGTCTCGAACGACCGGCATAACAAAAAAATGTTTCCGTATCTCACGCCCAAACAGGCGTTGCGGCGCAAGATCGGGACCACCGAGTATCGCCCATCGGTTTTGAAAAAGGGGATTTTGCGGGTCATTCCGTTCGGAGGGGTTGAACAAGTCGGACTCAACTGCATGGGATTCGAATACAACGGAGAGATTCTCATCGTTGATATGGGAATCCAGTTCGCTGATCAGAATCAGCACGGAATTAACGGGAGTATCCCGGATCTCTCCTACGTCAAAAATAAGAAGGTCGTAGGAGTCGCCATCACCCACGGACATATCGATCACATCGGTGCCATTCCGTACATCATGCCGCAGCTTGGGCGCGATGTGCCCATGTATGCCACGCCCATGGCCTACGAACTCATCAAATTCAAGCAGGGGGAGGTTGGATTCCCGCTCAATCGTCTCCAGGCCTACGAGCGGAATAAGCCCGTACAGATTGGAAAGTATTTCATCGTCACGCCGTTTACGGTCGATCACTCTATTCCCGATAGTGTGGGCCTCTCTATCGAGACGCCAGTCGGACGTTTTGTTCATACCGGAGACTGGAAATTCGATCGCAAGCCGCTCCCGTACCGTCCGTCCACCGACTATGACTTGCTCAAGACCTTCGGAGACCGAGGCGTACGCGCGCTCTTCTCAGACTCTACCAATGCGCACCTCATGGGATCATCCATCTCCGAGTCGGAGGTTGTCGACTCTATCGAGGAAATCATCCGCGCAGCCAAGGGACGCATCATCACCGCGACATTTTCGTCGATCATCGATCGTGTTATGATTATCATTGCTGCTGCTGAGAAATGCGGACGCAAGGTGGTACTCCTCGGGCGCGGGATGAATAACTACATGGATATCGCGATCAAGCTCGGATATGCCCGCCCGAAGGAGGGGACTCTTATCAGCATGGAGCAGGCGCACAAGCTCCCGGACGATAAGATCGTGATCTGCTGTACCGGAGCTCAAGGAGAGCGATTCGCTGCACTCATGCGAATAACGACCGGAGAGTCGCGTGATACGAGCCTCAAGGCCGATGATACCATCGTTTTCTCTTCATCGGTCATCCCTGGAAATGAGCGCGCAGTTCAGAGTCTTTTCGACCTCATTGCCATGCAGGGGCCACGAGTCTACCAGTACAAGGAATCGGAGATCCACGCCGGAGGACATGCCCGCCGTGAGGATACGCTCAAGATGATTTCGCTCATTCGGCCGGAGATCTACGTGCCGATCTACGGGTATCCGCACATGCTCTATGGAAATGCTCGAAATGCCTACGAGCTCGGATATACGCCGGACAAGGTGCCGATCCTCTCCAATGGACAGATCATCGAATTTTCCGAAGAGGGATTCGAGCTTACCGAGCAGTTTGTCCCGCATCGGCTCGTCACGGTCGATGGCAATCTCGTGGGCATGACCAAAGAAAATCACCTCCATGACCGCTACCAGATGTGTCTCAATGGCGTGATTGTGGTCTCTGTAGCAAAAGCCAAGGGAGAGTACCTCATCCGCACCGATGCACGCGGCATGGTCGATCTCGAGGATCTTCCGAAGACGCTCGCGAAGATCGAGGAAAATATCCGCCTGACCCTCCGTCACGATATGAACAAATTCGATGGGGATGTCAATCTCTTCAAGAAATTCGTGGCCAAGAAGACACTCGACACGATCTTCCTCGCGACCGGCAAGGAACCGATGGTACTCGTGACGGTACACTAAAAGTCTCCTGTTCAAATAAAAGCTCCCGAAGGGAGCTTTTATTTGAACATAGACCAAGTCCTCGGATCGTACCAGTCGGTACTCTCAGGCTTCGGTGGCTCGATTGGTTTTACGGGCTTTGGTGGGGGAGGAGCGATGAAGTTCTGTTCGATTGCGTACCGAATTCACCGCAGCATCTGCTGTACTGCAAACTTCGTGGCGATATTTTCATACTTGAATCGGACTGTATTCCACTCCTCGAGTTTTTCGGCTGTCTCGGAGTATCCGAGTTCCTCGACTCCGGCCTGCATGGTAGGTGAGATAGCATAAGTAATAGTGTCACGACCGCAAAAAGCGACATTCAACAGTAGTGATACAGCAGCCGTGGTCTTGAATATTAAGCCACTGACCCCGCGTCTTGCTGGCTTCGGTGCCTCGAGTGTCGTATCGATGATAGTTTTTGGCCTTCAGAAATGCATGGGACCCAGTAAACTACCCCCACCTCACGGTG
>DDBV01000031.1 GCA_002335145.1 Patescibacteria group bacterium UBA2023 | reverse complement strand
TTCGGCGAAATGTCCGCATAGGAGTATTCCGAGACATAAACCATCCGGTCTTCCGAGAATCCCTTGGCACGCATGACAATCTTGAGAAGCTCGGCTCGGCTCATGGAGCGTTCTGGTTCGAAAGATGTCCGAATCGAGAGCACGCCAGCACTGGCAAGCGCAGAAACGTAGGCGCAGAATTCGCTCGATGACGAAAGGTCATCGTACCCCTGACACTGAATCGAGGAGAGCACTCCATCCTGAGAAGGAGTATCAAGCGTGAAGAGATCATCGAGCGTCTCCGCATCGGTGGACGATTCTTCAGAAGAGGAGGTGGGCGCATCGTTCGAGGTGCGTGTCCCATCTGCCGCGACAAAGAGATCGCTTCCATCCACGTAGACCGTATAGGTATCGCCCGGAGCGAGCGTCACGGTTTTACCGGTGTCCTCGTTCTCTACGCTTATCGATCATTCTTGCAGGGTATAGACGTCTTTCTCATCATCACTCTGCACGGAGAGAACCGTACCGTGGATCGTAGCAGTGGAATTCTGCCCGCGTACCCGGTAGGTAAATTCCCTATCGTCACGCTTATCGAATTGGTAGGCAACGGTTCCGGAAATATTTTCGTAGGTGAGGAAGTCGCTCCCCGCGGCGGCGATCCGCAGACTCGAGGATGGAGCGATGACGATTTGGCTGTATCCATCGAGCGCGAAATCTACACTTCCTTGCTCGGTCGTCACGAGCGTATCGCCGACACCGAGGCTCATGGAGTTATCCTTGGTATTCGAGATTCCCGTCTTTCCGGCGGCAAGTGCATCAGAAAGAGGAATTTTTACGCCATTTCGTTCGATCGTTAGGACGTCCGTGAGTTTGGAACCACTCCGGAGTGTTACTATCTGTTCGGTCTTACCGAGCGCGTCCGAAATGGGACTCCTCGTCTCGGTGGAGACCATGCGCGATGCGGACGAGGGAGACGATGCGGACGAAGAGCCTCCACCACCACTTCCGCCAGACGAAGAAGAGGACGAGGAGCTACTGGAAGACGAGGAGCTACTGGAAGACGAGCTCGCCGTACTGACGACCGATGTGGTTACGAGTGCCGTAAAGACGGTAAAGTGATCGGTCGTTGCCTTGAGTGTGAAGGTGAGATCGGCAAATCCAGCGATATTTCCGAGCAATGTCGTCCCGGAATTATCGGTAAATATGGTGCCGCTCGATGAGCTGACAACAGTCGGAAGCGAAACGTAGGACTCGCTTGAGGCATCGTAGTAGGAAACCTGCATACGCTGGATCTCAGCAAGCGTGATGCCGGTATTCGTTGCATGAATCTCAGAACCAGAATAGGTAAGCTCAAGCGTCGCGTCAGCGTTGAGGTTCTTTATCTGATTTCCATCACTATCCTCGGCAGTGATTTCCTTGGCACGCCCCCCTACTGGCGAAGATCCTGCTACGTTCGGGACGACGGTCGTCTCTTTGGTAATAACTGTTCCGGCAGACTGATCCGTACCGAGCGCGCTCGATGGGAGTGTGAGGCGGATATTGGCCGTTGTATCATTAATCACTCCTCCCTGGGAAGGGGTAATGGGCGTGGAAAGCGGATCCTTTGGCGTGATCTTCGTAAGAGCGATTGTCCCGACATTCCGGCTCGCGCTAAAGTTCTGAATGCCCGAACGGTATGGGTCGTACCCCTCGGCCGCAACAATAAGCCGACCAGATCCGAATCCGGGGAGAACCTCCGAGAGCGTGAATGTCCCACCCGAGAGTGTGACTTCGCGACCGAACCACTTGGATGTCTCGTTTCCACTCGCATCTACTCACTGGAGACTAATAAACGCGCGTATGTCTCCAAGGCTCGTACCGGATTGGGTGAGGGATCATGTGAGCGTGATCGTAGAGCCGGTGGAAAATGATACGAGACGGACCGTGCCAATGGAAAGTCCTCCAGTCCCAGTCGATCCGGTCATGACATCGCTTGGCAAGTACCCTGGTTTTTTCACGATGTATTCGATCGAGACATTCCGTGGGACAAGGACACTGAATGTTCCGCCTGTTCCGGTCTTCTCTCCGTATACTTGTTTTGTAGTGGTATTGCGAATTTCTACGAACGCGTCCGAAATGGATGTAACGGTGCCAGACTGGGTGACAGATCCCGAGACCGTGACGAGGGTATTATTCCCCGACACGGGAATAGAGAGTATCTCATCGCCATCGACGATGAATGCATCGCTCGAGTAGACAGGACCAATACCGCGGATGCTCACGCGCAGTCCGAATGTCCCCTCCGGAACGTTATCGAAGACAAACCCCGTCTGTGACTTGACCGATCGGGAGAATCCCTTGCGAGCGGATGGATCGAAGACATCAACCATCCACTCGAACTTCTCGAGTCCGGCCGAAGTGGTTGGTACTCCCGCCCCCGTAAACGCGATCGTCACGCTGTGCGTGTTTCCCACGGTAATATTTTTGCCGGTGATCGGGGTAGAATCGATGACCGTGAACTCCGTAGTGGAACCGATCTCCCCATACTGCGGGTGGTACGCTCGCAGCCGGTATGCGCCAGGCTGGAGCGAGAGCGAGTATGTTCCATCAGATTCGGTAAAAGCGAATGCCGCCTTGGTACGATCGAAGTCCGATGGCTCAGCGAAAATATTTGCCCCGGAAATGTCCACACTATTTACCGAGACGGTCCCGGAGACTCCTACGAGCGAGCTCGTATCAATGGTAAAGTTCTGATTTGTAATGCTCGCACCCGAGAGTATGACGGTCTGCTCGGCAAGCGGACCGAATCCTGGCACGAATCCACGAACTTTCCATGTCCCTGCCCCCACGCGCAGTAGGTACGCACCGCTTGTATCGGTACGGGTTGCCACAAATTGTCCCGTTGTTTCATTGAATGCGTTGACATCCGCATTGGACACGGTATCCGACCCATTGAGGACCTTACCAGAAACAGAATAGTCCGGAATAAGGATTCGCAGTGTGACGGTCGTAGCAGCAGAGAGACTCACAGTCTTTTCCGGACTTGAGACCCCCTGGATGACAGCGTTGTAGTTGTAGACACCGGAGCGTACCATAAAGGTCTTATTTCCGGTGGAGTCGGTCTCTCCGAAGAGCGGCAGTGATTGTCCGCCCGGCGCATAGATGGAGACGTTTGCCTTCGGTACGGCCTTGCCAGACTGGTCAACGACCGCTATGGTAAGAGGAATATCAGCGGTCGCGACCGAGAAGCTCACTCCGGAGAGTGTTCCGGTTCCGATATTCATCTGCAAAGGTCGGGGTGGCTGCCAGTCGGGCGTAAATGTTGTACTTGCAGCGGTTCCCTTGGGCATAGTAGGCATGAGACCGATTGTCGCATATCCGAGATTTTGTGGCACTTTTATACCCGTGAGCGTGTACGGGCTCATCGCGATTGCGCCAAGATCAAATTCGAAGTATCCCTGCGAAGACGCTATGAAGAGCGTGGCAGGACTCTTGCCGGCGAGGCCGGAGACCGTACCAGAGACGGATACGAGGCCGACACCGGTAGAAAGGTTCTTCACGGCGATGTCAATGGTCTTGTTATTGTCGAGCAATACATCGTAGAACCGTCCGTCCGACAGATACCCCGATGGAAGGTAGAGTGATCCGGACTTGGTCTGGACAGAAGGATCGACCTGTACATTGTAGCGCGACCCGAGCGATCCCGTGAACACTACGGTCCCCCCTGATGAAAGTGCTTCAATGGAGCCGTCCGGTCCGTTAATCCGTACGACTGCGTTTTCGATCGGCTCGATTGTCGATCCGCTCTTGAAATTGATGGTGATCGTCTTGGCATTCGAACCTGAAGGAGCGGATCGGATGAAGATTGGTTCAGCATCGAATCGGTCGAGAATCATGCCACTACCGTTCTTGGTCTGGATTGTCGCGATATACCCGCTGGTCGAGAAGTCCTTGGCGACATCCGGATTAGCAATGCCGAGAATATCAAAATGCACGAAGCTCGAGGCCGGGAAGGACGTATTTCCTGTGAGTGTCACCGTAATTATCTTCTTGCGATCATCGGCGGAGAGAGAGAATCGGGGCTGGGTAAAATTCGCATCCGAGAAATTCGCAGGGCTCCGACCATCGAGCTCGGCTCCAGAGAGAGAAAATTCCTTGGGGAAAACAACTTCGATCGTCGAGCTAGATGCGAGCGCGGTCTTGATCGGCATATCCACGAAGTAGCTCGTTCGGCGGCCTGCGACATTGTTTTGCGGTTGGACACGAGCCGAGAGAGCAATCGCCATTGTGCTTGCCTGGAAGTGCGTACCGACCGTTTCGCTCGCCATCATCATCTCGAAGAGGTCACGACCGCGACATCCAGCGATTTCACTCACGAACTCCGGACCGCTTGAGCAGGTCGGAAGAGCATTTCCGAAAGAGTCGGAGACGTTATTGAGTTGGAGTTGGACGAGTGTTCCTCCTGTCCCGGACGGAATGGAGAATCCGGAGATCTCTACGCGCGAATCTGGAGCAGAATACTTGACCGTAGCATCCGTGAGTGCGTAGGAGATGAATCGCGACTGTACACAGTCCTGCGGCATCTCGCCAGCACTCATCAGGCAGTAGCGGAGGCTGTAATTGGATTTTGACGTGGGACTCGATATATCGCGCGGAAAATCGAGCGCGATGGAATTCGCGTTGGCAAAGAAGTTTTCGACGAAGAGACTGTTGGTGGAGAAGTCAACCGTCCCGGCACGGTAGGTCTTCTGCAGGGAAGAATCAATATAAGCGAATCCCGGCGGAAGCATAGTGGCTCCGGTCGAAATACCGTTCCCCATGATATTCTTGACCTTGGTCGGCTTGACGACAAGTGTGTAGTCCGTATCGGATGTTGGCTGTGTGAGAGGTCGCACGAAAATGGTATTCCCTCCAGCATCGTACTGGACATCGGTACTGATTTTTATTCCGCCGGTCGCAAAGAGTGAGATATTGGAACTATTCACGGTCGATGGGTCGACCGGAGACTCCATATGGAGCTCGATACTCGACAGATCATCGGGCGCAAAGTCATTGCGAAGCACGAACGGCACGCTCGCAGCCGCAGTATTACCAACAGAGAAGATCACGGTATAGTGACCAGGAAGACTCTGTCCGCGGATGGATTTTACGTCCTGCCGGACTTCGAGCCGGTAGTAGGTAGCACCGGTCGCAGAGTGTGCGAGCGTCCCCGCATCGAGAATGACCGTACGGGGCGCGAAGCTATCATCGTAGGAGTATGAGACAGGCACATCGGCGAAAAAGGTGTTTCCGCTCGCGTCCGTCCGCTTGAGCCACACGGTCGAGCTGCCAATGGTGCTCGTATCAATGGTATCGGTAAATGCGACCCGAAGTTTCGCATCGTACGGAACACTGGTCGCTCCCGGGAAGGGAGAGCTCTTCTCGACCATAAACGCCGAGGCTGTGCCTCCAGCGGCCGTAGACCCGGTGCCAGATGGGGCAGACGAGAAATTCCCCTTGGTCACGAAGTGGAGAGCATATCCGTATCCACGGCTCGGCGGAATATTTCCGACAAGACCGAGCCCCTTATCGCTCTTGAGAGCATGGGAGAAAGTCAGGCTGTATCCCTTCGCATTTGCGAGTGCGGCACTCGTTGTGAAGGCAATTTTATACTCCTTGCCATCTGCCGCATTGCCAGTCGCGCCAGTAGAATATGCGACTGTCCCCGCGACAGCGTTATTATCATCATCCACGAGCGTGACGGTGGTAGAGCTAACCGAGCTCGACTGCAACGGCTGATCGAAGTAGGCTACGAGCGTGATACCCGTCCCTGTAGGATCTTTTACGGGCACATCGGACATGTTCTCGCTCGGGAGCGAATTGATGACAATGGGAGGGAGATTGATGGAACCAAATCCCGCGCTGGGATCGAAGAATGAGAATCCGACACGGATCGGATCTCCGAGATTCTTGTCGGAAAACGTGGTATCCGAGAGAATGATGTCGTAGTTCGCACCGACCGCGACATTCGCAAGATTGAGCGTCAGTCGGCTTCCGGAAGCACTCGATGACGCAATTGTCGGAGTGGCTCCGGATCCGTAGACCCGGGTGATCTCGGGATTACCAATCGAGAGGATCGGCGCATTGAAGTCAATGTCCACAACCCCGGTCGAGGCATTCGCATCGAAATCCCCCGGAAACACTCCGAAAAACTGGGCGAGGTTGTTGAAATTCTGATCAACGTAGAGCGCGTTGAGTTTTTTGTACGGCACCCCTCCGACCGAGAGTGAAAGCGGGCGCGGACCAACAACAGCATCACCAGCGATGGTCACCTGGGCAGTTATATGGTTGGCATCGATCGGTGTGACGGTCGCAACAGAGACACCGGTCCCAAAAGAGACGCTCGACACAGATCCAGAAAATATATCGTTCGATCCGAATACATCAACGATCATGGATTGCCCCTGTACGAGATGATCCGGGCCAATATGGTCGAGGCGCTTCGTGCTGGTGTCGAATCCGAGAAAACTTCCCGTAAGGGTCGAGATAGCGTTGAGGTTGAGGTCGACGATTCCCGAGAGGGTGTATTCATAGGTCGTTCCGCCGGTCTGGGTCTCCGTGAAAACCCGCAGACGCGACCGGTCATTGTAGTCGACTACACTTCCGAACGTCTGGAGCCCGGCAATAGATACGGCGTCTTGGCCGATCGCACCGTTACTCACGCTGCCGCTGTTTGCCTCGGTCACTGCAAATTCGATCGGCTCATCGAAAATGAATTCCACGCTCTGAGCATCAGGAACGATAACCTCATGGATTGTTGGAGCGGTGTCATCGTTCACATCGCGGACATTCGCTTCACCGAAGTAAAACTCATCGTGGTCGGTAATGAATCTCGCTTCGAACGGATACTTCCCTGCCTGCGCTGGATTCGTTATACCGGAGAACGAGAGAATCGCCACATCGTCCTGCTGCACATCGATGGGTGTCTGGAGGTGACAGAGGATACTCTTGCGCCCGAAGTCGGGTATATACTGCACGGACGCACATGAATTGCCCGCAAGCACCCCGGAGAATGCACCAATGCGACTCCCCGAGAGCGAAGCATCCACTCCGCCGAACTCATCATTGAAAGACACTCCTACTGCATTTATATCCGAGAGATTATTCGGACGATCGTGCTTGATCGTGACCGTAACCGTTCCCGAGGCTGAGATCTGCCCGGAATTGGAGAATGCAACGGACGCGGGCGGCGTAAAGACAAATCCTGCAGTCCCGCCGACACTGGCTATTTCGACGTTCTGACTTCCGGTCGCGGTCGTCTGATGACCAGCGAGATCAGTCACGACCAGACGATACTGGTACGATCCAGGCTGGAGACCACCGACGGTCACATTTCCAGTCTGGGTCTGGCTGCTTGGATTGATATTGAATGGCACCATGATATTCGAATCATAGTTGCCGATACCATACTGGAGCTGGGCATTCTGCAGATTTCGCTCAGTCACAACTACTCCGTTGAGCTCGAAGCTATTACTGGTAATACTGGCCGGCTGTGGCAGTGTATCGATCACGGGATCGACTGTGTCGGTACGAAACTGTACAAACGTCCCGTCAGGAGTTGCACCGCTTCATTCGACCAGAATAGAGTAATTTCCATCTGGTAATTCGCCGAGCGAAATGATACCACCCGTGACGAATCCGCCACCAACTTGCTGGGAGATAGCACCGGTAAAAAGCGCGGAGTTCTCGGAAGCAAGAGGCGAATCGGTCGTGCTCGAATCGAGCGTCACCACACCACTCTGGCTCGTTATTCCATTGAAATAGTCAATGGAATAAGACATGTCTGTAAATGTCGCGCCCGAGAGGAAGACATCCAGGATGAATTGATTGGAAGGAAGGACACTTCCCGTCCGTGATTGCAACGAAGAAGCATGCAATACGATTGATCCATTGGGGCTCGGGTAGTCGCCTGGCATTGCCGCAACGAAAGGAACCGCAACAAAAACGCCCGCAAGACTCTGCGTCATCACCATGGTGAGAACAAGGGTCTTCGCGAGCGTCCGGCGTACGGCCCCAATGAGAGCATTGGACATAGTACGGGAGTGAAGATATACGGTTTCCGCGCAGAAATCAGCGCAGAACTTGAGAGGAATTGTAACTCAAATAATGATGATCCCAAGGGGATTTTTCTCGGATACGGCACGGAATTGCTCGAGATTTCGAGCGTATTGGTTTGTACGGGGCGGTGGATTGGGATTCTCCATGAGTTAATGAAAGTTAAAAAAGACGAGGGGATATCCTTCTTTCCTCGTTCTCAGGCAGCCCCCTGTCAACCAGGAAGACCGAAGAAATGCACGAAGAGCTTTCAGAAGAGCGGATGGAATCTCAAGCAGCCCCCTTGAATCGGTGAATCACTAGGATCTTTTTCTGCTCATGACCACACAATAGCCACACAAGTAGCATCTTCGTGGAAAAAAGAATCCTCCGAGCGGTTTTGCCTCTGCCCCTTGAAAGAACCGGAATTCCGGTATAATTGCCCCGACTTTGTGATCAAGAAAAAGCCAACCGGCAGTGCCGAATCGGCCCGGAAGCTCTCATAAGCTTTTTTCAAAATGAAGAAACCGCCAAGAATGTGATTCACGTTTATCGATCTTTTTGCCGGAATCGGATGAATCCGTTTAGGCATGGAATACGCGGGATGAACGTGCGTGTTTTCTTCCGAGTGGGATAAATCCGCACAGGACACATACGAAGCAAATTTTTGAGAACGGCCTCATGGGGATATAACAAAAATTGATGCAAAAGACATTCCTGACCACGACTTTCTCGTGTGAGGGTTTCCTTGTCAGGCATTCTCGATCTGCGGCGACCAACGGTGATTCTCCGATACCCGATGAACGCTCTTTTTTGATATAGAGAGAATCTTGAGAGAGAAAAAGCCCTATGGATTCCTCTTGGAGAACGTGAGAAACCTGATCGCCCATGATGGATGAAGAACATTCCGTACCATTCTCGATCATTTGGAGAAAATTGGATACTTTGTTCATTGGAAAGTCCTGGACTGACGCGATTTCTGAGTTCCCCAAAAAAGAACGCGAACCATAATTGTTGGTTTCCTGCAAAACCACCCGTTCCAATTTCCAACCCGATGATTTCGAGCACCACAGAATCTCGCCGATATTCTCGAGCCACACGGATCTGTGGACAAGAAGCATTACCTCTCCGAAACTGCAGCGGAAAAACTCTCCAAAAAAGTACAAAATCGACCGAGCTATCCGACCATTTGGCATGAAAACAAGGCATGAAATATCGGAATAAATGAATTTTCCTGCGCGCTCAGAGCATGAGCGTCTTACAATTATCTGCTTGTCGATGGCATAAGGAGGCTCACTCCACGGGAAATGCTCCGACTTCAAGGGTATCCCGATACGTTTGCAATAACGGTAAATGACAGCCAAATAAGGAAACAGGCATGAAATAGCGTTGTTGTACCGCTCATGGAGGCGGTCGCCGTTGCAATGATGGACTCGATCACAAAAGCCCCTCTCACTTCGGATAAAGACCCGATTCAATCAGTCTCGAACACAAAAAGGGGAAAGAAAGAATTTGTTTTCAACAATTTGCCATTATGACACCTTACAAAGTCGCTTTAGAGAAGCTCGACTTACTGATTAAGAAATCGAGGGTGCACCTCTATAAGCCCGTGCAGATTGCGGAGATTCTCTACCAGCACCGCACACATGCGGCGTATGGCTCTGGGAGCGAGAGACTCCCTCTCACCGACCTTGAATCATACAGGAATGCCTCAAAACGGTGGAGAGATGCTGTTACTTCGAGGCTTATAGGCAGGGTGTCAACAAGTAGCCAGAAGTTCCAGGACAATCTTTTTGACACAAATGCAATCCCGCCCGAAACGCTGACAGTCTTGGGGAGATTAAACCAGGAAGCTCCCGGCATCGTTGAAGCATACATATATAGAAGTCTGGAACAGAGACTCGGACTCGTCACCAGAGTGAAGAAATATCTTGAGTTGTCCACGCCTGAAGATTTCAAACTTCAGACACTGGTTGACATGTTTGAGAAAGAGCCAGGACTCAAGAGAAGTATCGATAAGTGCTACGAAATTTCCGTCTACGCATTGTTTGCCACGATCGTTCGGGCTTTGCGGGTGGAGGTAACCCTTGCGATAAAAAATGAGGATTTGGGAATCATTGGTGACTTTCGGGATTTTATCGAGGGGGTAATAGGGCTAAGAAGTGGCATAAAGAGCCTTACGATGAGTGCGGCATTGTATAGAGTATGAGTCACCAACGCCGCGGATAGAGGACTGGATATGTGGACAAATTTTTGAATCGCCATACAGGTAAAACATTTGACTCTCAATCCCGACCTTATTGAAAATATTGCCGAGGGCATAGCGGCCGACAGGATTGTTATTGTTTGTCTTGAGAGCGATAAGACTGCCATAGACCTCCTACTTTCGCAGGTTTGATGGTGAGAGAGGATTCAAGGGATCGTCACTCTCGAAGATCTGTGCAAATGGTATGATATTTGCTTGTCCACCAGACATGCATGAGGAATGGATGCAAGCTTGCTGCGAGATTTGTACAATGAATTTTCCGCAGAGTTTCCCTCGACTTCAGAGCTGGCTCCATTTATGAGAGAAAGATGATACGATGAGATCGACACATCTCACATTCATGACTTTTAGAAGAAATTGCCGATACAAAAAAGGCGGAGAACGTGTCCCGCCTTTTTTTCTCTAAAGGAAGCTCCCTGGAATAAGAGAAAACTTCACTTGTTTTGCTTGCATGGTCGTACTCGTAAGACAGACGATGCCACCGTTTCACGAATGTGATGAGCGGCGGGTCGTTCGAGTCGGGCGGGAAGTCTCCGCCCCATCCTCCCTCGTCGAAGCTCACGGCGCGGAATTTGAGCGGAGCTTTCGTGGGGTCGAGCGGGATAGGTCGCGGCATCCGTCCTCCCGTCGGCAGGATGCCATGCGCCTTGCCCTGTTCGTCGACGTATTCGACCATCTCGTCTTCGCGGTACCTGTCCTGCATTTCGGGCGGGATCGGGAGTTTGACCGTGATCTTCACGGGATTCTTCCGATCCGTCGGAACGACGACCCGCTCGATGCAGAGGTTCACGAGCTCTTTGAGGTCTTCGTAGCTCGCCTGCTCAAAAAATTCCTCGGTTTCTTCCCGTATCCCGGCCATAACTTCTTGCCACGAACGCTCGGCGGATTCTTTGTGGTTGAGGCTTCGTAAGAGTGTGTATTCACGCGCCATTTCTTTTTCGTATTCGGCCTGCTTCGCTTCGAGCGTCGTTCGATGTTCGTTGAAGCGTTCCTTCGAGACAATCCCCTCAATGTAGAGCTCTTCGTTGCGTTTCTGCTTGGCTTCGGTTTCCGTGAGGAGGGCATAGAGCTCGGAGTAGCGGTCGCGTGCGGATTCGGGGGCGTTTTCGGTATTTGGGAGCATCTCGCTCACTGCCCGCTCGAAGAGGAAGTCCGGATCGAGGAAGAGTTCTCGCAGGGTATCCGTCACCACCCCTTCGATCTTGAGTCCGGAGATATGGTTTTTGCACCGCCGATCTTCGCTGATGCGGACGATGTTGTAGTTGTTGCAACGGTAATTTCGGAGATTCTTCTCGTTATTGTGGTAGCCGACGAGGTGTTTCATGCAGGGTTCGCAGTCGCACAGAAGTTTTCCTTGGAGCATGTACGAGCGCACGGCGCGTTTCTTGGCGAAACGGCGGTTGGATTCGAGCTTTTCGAGGACGGCTTCGGCTTCCTTCGTCGTGATGATGGCGGGGATCTTCACTTCGATCCATTCGTCCTTCGGCCGTTCCCCGAGCATGACGTTCTTCTTTCCGATCTTTCTGTATTGCTTCTGAAAGGCTTGGTACACGCCAGTAAAGACAGATACTTTCGAGAGGATGCGGTGGACGGTCGTCTCCGACCAGTGCGAGACCGCATTCTTCCGGAGGCGTCGCTTGTTCGCTTGGTTCGGATCCCCTTTTTCGCTCATGGACGGCGGGAGGACGCCCTCATCCGAGAATGTTTTGGCGATGCTTCCGAGGGTCGCGTTCTCATAGAGATACGTCCGCACGATACGGAGAATGATATCTTTCTCGGGGCCGTAAAGTTCGAGCTCCTTCGTTGAAGGGTTCTTGAGGTATCCGAAAGGAATGGACGCGAACGGCCACTTGTTGTTCTTCGCGTGCTGGCGTTTTCCCGCCGTCGTGCGGAGTTTGATCTGTTCCCGTTCCCACGCGGCGAACCCTACGATGGTCGAGCCCATGAAAGCGTCCATCGCGGAGTCTCCCGTGAGCTTCTCTTCCGCATAAAAGACCCGGACGCCCGCGTCCGCGAAATCCTTCATGATCTTCTGGAAGACGTACTGGTCGCGGGCGACCCGATCCCGCTTGGCGAAGACCACGAAGTCCACGAGCTTTCGGGAGGCTAGGAGGCGGAGCTTATCCAGTTCGGGACGTTCGAGGAAACCGCCCGAGTATTGTTCGAGAAACACCATGTCTTCCGGCACGAACAAACCGCTCTCCCGAACGAACCGAAAGCACGTCTCCCGTTGGTGCGGAAGACTCATGCCGTGGGTTTCTTGGTCTTCGGTGGAGACGCGGCAATATATGGCGCCGGAGAGCATAGGATGTGAGGCTAGGATTTTAAAAATTTACGTACCAGCACGGCAAAAAATACACTTGCCCATAGCATTCCTAAAACCGCCTCAATAAAAACCGCTACTTCAAATCATGATCGAAATACAGTCGCTCAGTCTACATAGTTTGGCAAGAAAAAACCGAAAAAATTATTAATTGAAAGCCATAACACATCAAGCAGAGATGGCGAAAGATTGACGAGGTTTAGGTTGGGACTAGTTAGTCCCAACCCTGTCAAATAAAAGCCAAGTGCAAAGGACAAAATCGTACAAAGAGGAAGTACGAAGGCCACTCGTGTTAAATTAACTCACCAGCCAAAAAGCCAATCAAAAAATACGGTATGAATAATGCGTTTGCCTTTCCAATTAAGTTGATTCTGGGCACGCATTAATTCTTCGTAAAATTTATCGTCAGCCTCATGCATATTCAATGTTTTTACGATTTTCTGGGCGATGCGAAGGTTGTGTAAATATACGTATATATTTCGCGCCTTCGGTAGGCGAATTCCTATGAGTTCCGTGTGATCACAGGAAAAGTAATTAATATTTGATGCGTAAAAGTTCAGGCAAATGTCTTTATATGAACTTTTGTTAAGTAGACTAAATATGAGTGTTTTATTGACCTCTAGAAATGAAAAATCTAGATATTCTACCAATGATACTGCCGTTAATTGAAGTTGATCCAAAAAAAG
>DDBV01000004.1 GCA_002335145.1 Patescibacteria group bacterium UBA2023 | reverse complement strand
CGGTGCGGAAAGGGCTTTTCTTTGGGGAAATCAGTCCTTGAAAACAAGGTTCGCAACTACTTTGAACACCACGGAAAAGAGTTGCGAACTTTTCTCCGGTCACGGGGGCAAATCCAGCACTCGGGAGTAGGCTCAAATGGCTTCCAGAAAGCGAATCGTCCGCTTGTTCGCCTCCTGCAAGTCGTCGGGGCGGTTCGCAAGTGAAGAACGGTCCTTGTGTCGGCGCATCTCGGTATCGAGTTTCGCGCCGAGCGTCTCGAATACTTCGTCGCTCACGCTGCCCGCGACGTAGCACTCGGTGAGACGGTCGAGCTTCTCCTGGAGAGCCTCTATCTCTTGGAGGGAGGCATACGTTTCCTGTCGGTCGGAGGAGTGGGATCTTGCGGATTCTCCCACGAGCCGCACCGCGGCGGCCTGTCGTATCTCGGGGGTCAGGACGACTTCTCGCAGTACGGATTCGAGATAGGGCTCAAGCCGTTCGATGGAAGAGTACCGCTCAAGGCACGGGACGGGAAAACGCGCGTTGAGCTGCCTCGGGCAGCGCAGGTACCGTTTCCCCTTCGTGAGAAGTTCCTGTCTCCCGGCTTCACCCAAGCCTTCCGCTTTCTCGATGGAATTCTTATGCCCACTTCCTTCATGACCCAGTACGTCCGTTTCTTGTTAATTCCGAGCTCCCACGCGACACGTTGGTGTCCGTAGTGGGGATGGGACGCATGGACTTCCATGATCCTCGTCCCCATGGCTTCATCCTTCTCCGGAAGCATCGGACGGTACGCGACGGAGTTTCTTGAAACCCCGACCGTACGAGCGATGAGCCGCAGCGGTATCTCGGGGTACTTCACGCAAATCTCGCGAGCGAGCAGTATGTGATACTTGGACGATAAAAAACCCGCTACGGTTTTTTTCAAACGGTCGATGACGACCATGAGTTCTCCGATGATCTTCAGGCAATCCTCGTTCTCCTTTTTGAGCCTCACCACTTGGCGATACGAGTCCCGGTGGTTCGTTCACGTCTGCTCCACTTCCCGCCTGAGCCAGGTGTATATGCTCTTCGAGGATATTCCGTATTGCCGCGCTACGTCCGCGGCGGTTCTCCCCTCGTATTTTACGGCCTGCATGACGGCATTTCGCACGTCCATTGGGACGCGTGATGTTCTCCCACCTTTCGGCATGGTTTCTCTTAGTAAAGGACTACGCGCATTCTACAGCCTTCTTGTGAAAGCGAAGAATACGCGTCCCATTTTATGGGGACGGGTCACCCCGTGGATACGGGGACCATCCAGTATATGCTCCAAAGGGGGAAGCTCGCGAAGATCATCACGAGCGATCGGGAATACCATCCAGTCGATGCCGGACTCCTCTTCAGCGTGGAGACGGGGATGGCGAATCAGTTTATTCTCGATCTCTCGAAAAACACCAAGCGAGGCATGCAGGGAAAGGTAGACCGCGGAGGATTCACCGCCGTAGCACCGCAGTGATATCTCAACGACCGACTCGAGAAGACGGTGGTGCCGGACCCTGAGAGATTCGAGCTCGTACGGAAGATGTGGGACCTGCTTCTCTCCGGGGCCTATTCCCCTGCGAGAATCGCGGACGTCGCGAATAACGATTGGGGCTACCGGACCATGCGCAAGAGAAAATTCGGCGGGAGACCTATCAACGCGAGCACACTCTACAACGTATTCCGGAACCCGTTTTACACCGGGTCAATTCTCTACAAGGGAAAGGTTGTGCCAGGAAACCATACTCCCATGATTACCCCTGGGGAGTTCGCTCGGGCACAAGAACTACTCGGTGGAGGAAAGTCGCCAGAGTCGCGGCCGCAAATCCATGAATTCGCCTTCACTGGGTGCATATCGTGTGCCGAGTGCGGATGCGCCATCACGGGCGAGACGAAGACGCGGAATCTCCGGGACGGGAGCCAAAAAAGCTATACCTACTACCACTGTACCCACCGAAAGGATACGAGAGACTTCAAGTGCCCGGAACGCAAGAACATAGAAGAGCGTGAGATTCGAAAACAGGTCTCGGACCTTCTCTCGAGTATCTCGATACGACCCGAATTTCTGGAGTGGGCGAAAAACGTGCTAAAGAGGAGGTACGAGAATGAAGCCGAAACCCAGGCATCCGTCTATTCGAGCCTCAATAAGGTGCTCGAAGACGAGTCGAAAAAGCGGAACCGCCTGACGGATCTCTATATCGCCGGAGGCATAGACGAAGAGGAATTCAAGAAGCGGAAGAAGACGATCGAAAAGACTTTCAATGATCTGCAACTCCGGCGCAATGGAGCGGAAGAGTGAGCTCGAAACTGGAGCGAGCTCGTAGAGAAGACCTTCGACTTCGCGACGCATGCGAAAAGACGATTCGAGGAGGGAGACATAGAGACGAAGAAATCCATCTTCCTCTCACTCGGTTCGAACCCCCAAATGAAGGATGGGAAGCTACGCCTGGAGCTACATTCGTGGTTCTTGCCACTCCAGGAATTCAATATGCGTGCAAGCGAGAAACCAGTTCGGTTAGAACCGAGAAGAAAAGGCACCGTCTTGCGAAGAAACGATGCCTTTATGGTGGAGAATTCAGAATGGCTCCCCCGACTGGATTCGAACCAGTGACCCATCGGTTAACAGCCGATTGCTCTACCGCTGAGCTACAGGGGAATACGGTGCGGACAATATATGAAAAAAGTTGTTGGTGTCAAAAGGTTTTTTCACAAATTTCAAAGATATCCCCAGACTCTCTTATCGTCCATTTTGCGTGGACAATCCCGACATGAATGCTGTCTCGAGAGCTAACGGGCGCACCTCTCCGGCACTCGTAAGGATAGACCTCCGTGCAAGTCGTTCCTTAAGACCATCTTTCTTTTCTAGTACTTCAGGGCGAAGTGATCCATTTTCATCGTAGAGTTTTAGTGCTTCTTCTCAAAACAGTAATCCCATACCGGTCGCGATATATAGCTGCTGCTCGGTCTTGAGCGGCTGCGAGAAATCAATAACCACCGATCCCTTGATGCTCGCACGGACATTCGGCTGGTTCAGGAGACGGACGAGCTCTATCACCCCCTCATTACGGAGCAGGTCCGCACCGGAGCCAGAAATATACGCCATATTCGCTTCCGCATTCTTTGAGGCGGTATCAATGATTGTTGCGAGCTCCTGATCCGCTATATTCTTCTCAGCATCGACTCTGGACTTCTCAGCCGTCTTGAGACGGATCTCCTCCTCGATCCTCGCTACCTCATCGCGCAATCCCTTGAGCTGCTCGATGAGCTTCTCGGTACGGCGGACGACATCGTCCGCGGCCGGAGCCTCGGCAGCCCGCACAGCCTCAAGCCCCTGATCGATAAGGGTTTCAGAAGACATGGAGCTATCGAACACGCTCCGTCCAGCCGGAGGATTCCCCTCGCGGTCTTGTCCGAGCTTGATTTCGATTCGTTCGATCAGGTCATCGATCGTCTCCACGGGAGACTTCGCGGAGTCCGGCTCGAGTCCGAGCGGACGCACGAGCTTCACAGCACCTTCGATGAGCGCGTCGCGCTTCGTCTTGAGGTTCTCGATCTCGGTCTTGAGTGTCTCGGTCTGTCGCATGAGCCCATAGGCCCGGTCGAAGGTCCGATTGCCGTTGAGGTTTACTGGCACGAGCGTCCCATTGGGGCCATGAGCCAGCACGGACGGCGGCTCGCTCGTGGTATCGAGCGTCATCCGGCGCGGGGTGCCATCCTTCTCGGTGGTACCAGTATCGAACGTGATACGATCGCCCGCACGCTCAGCCGTCTCGGACTTGCCGCCGACGCGCCCCATGAGCTCTCGTTCGTAGCTCGTGATCGACGGCTTGCTCTGGCGGACTGGCGGGAAGTCGATATCCGGAAACTCGCGAGCCAGCGCGTGGTACGCACTCGGAGACTTGGCGATGACCTGCGATCGGATCGCCTCGTCGTGCGCCACCACCCGTGCGTACACCCGGGTCTCGGCGCGAGCACGGGCTACGGGATCGGCTACCTGCGCGGCCGCGGCAATCTCGGCGCGATCTGCGGCGGAGAGCCGCCGCTCGATCTCATCGCGTGCGCCGGTGTTGTCGATGAGTTCTTTGTAGTAACGAATCTTGTTATGGGTGCTCGTCTGGTCTAGTCGAGTATCGGATACTTCTACATAGGATGATCGACTACTTACCGGACTGGTTAGAGGCGAAGGGGATATGTCGGAAGACATGGCAACGCCCAGAGCCGCAGGGATGGCTGGAGGCAAGGGAAGCGTACCGGGACTTGTGGATGTGGAAGCGGCCGGAGCAGGTGCTGGAGGTGGAGGAGTATCAGCGGACACCGCGGACACCCGCGCGGACTGGGCGATAATACGCTCGATCAATCGCGAAAGCTCCTCCGGACCATCGAGTGCTGCCATACGGATATCGTCTTCGCACCGGGCGATCTCGGACCGGAGCACCGTCCGTGCCGAGTCG
>DDBV01000007.1:25536-27073 GCA_002335145.1 Patescibacteria group bacterium UBA2023 | reverse complement strand
CCGGGTGCGGGAGGGGGTGTTGATGTCGCCAAAAGTGCATCGAGCAAGGACGTGTCGAACGCTCCGACTGGGAGACTGCGAGCAGTCCGGAGAGCATTAGTCGCTGTCACAGACTCTCCTCCGAACCACCCATCCACAGATGAAGTGGTCTTGCCGTTCTTCTTCGTACGCGTTGGATTCATGACTCCAGCGTTTACAAGAAGTTGCTGGGCAAGCTTGGCAAGATCCTTGTTTTTCTTGAAATCATCGACATTCAGATTCGGACGCTCCTCGCGCAGCTTTTTTGCAATGGCAGCCACATCTACATCCTTCCATTCATCCGGACGAAAACGGAACGTACTCCCAGACTCTGCCGGAGCCGAAGAACCCGCACCAGTCGATGGACGTGATACTGGTCGTGGCTTGTTTGTAGGAATAGGAGCCGAGGTCGTTTGGGCGGGAGCAACAGAGGAAGCTGGTTGAACAGAGGGGGCTGGAGCATTTTTCCACGATGCGGATACGCGCCTGAGTGCGACCGAGTTTCCGAAACGCGCTTCACCCGAAGTTGCAGCAAGACTCCCGTCGGGGTTGGCCATCTTCGTACTCCAGAAGTTGTCGACCAATACTTGGACTCCGTATTTCCGGGCAAAGTCGAGAGCCATTTTCTCGCAATCTCCGGAGCCTATCGCTCCATAAATCTGTTTCCCACCCTTTTTGAATAGGTAAATGGCGGCGCGATCATTACGGTTATTGAGATCGGCAAATGTCGGAAATCCTGATCGCTCGTGATTATCCGAGGCAACAGTCCCCTGCCAAAAAGATCCCGGAAATGACTCGTCATACGGAACGGATCCTGTGCTGACAGTCTCGGAACCATTCGACCAACCCGTGACAATCTGGTCCTTGAGATTCGCAACATCGGCCGAAGCTTGTTTCGAGACGGTCGTCTTGAGATCATCAAATCGAGCCCGAAGACGCGTATCGTCCACATCAACACGGGCAAGAAATGCTCGGAGACGCTCTTTGAGCCCAGAAAAATCCGGATCGCGACGATTGGCGAGGAGAAACTCGCGCGCTTCGCGGCGGATACGGCGAGCATCGCTCGATGAGACTGCTTTTTCATCGAGATCGCGGATGCTTATCTGCTCAACGAAATCCTTAATTTCGCGCTCTTGAGCACGGCTCGAATCGGTACCACTCCGGGACGTACGGTGGGTGTATCTGGAAGACATATCTGTTTTTGTATGATATCCCCTCCATGGTACCCTATTCGCATTATTTCAGCAAATCCTGGCATGCCCCGCGGTCGTAGGTGCTAGAAGATCCAGTCTGAAGGATTCGAATCGAGCGGAAATTCCCGACTCTCGGCACTCGAAAGTTTCTTGATTTGGATGATATTCTTCGCGAGCTCATCAGCACCGGCCATCACAACGTACGATATCCCCTTCTTGTCAGCATGAGCGATCTGTTTGCCGATTTTCTGCCCAGCATCTAGCACTCCCTCGGCCGCTATACCGGCTGCGCGGATACGCGAGAGAATAACATAGGCAGCGTCAGC
>DDBV01000007.1:0-25260 GCA_002335145.1 Patescibacteria group bacterium UBA2023 | reverse complement strand
TAACATAGGCAGCGTCAGCAGGAGTGTCATCGAATCGCGAAACGAAGAAGATGCTCGGAGTCTTGGTAGTGATCTTCACGTATCCGAGCTCCCGAAGTATATAGAAGAGCCGTGTCTGGCCGATGGATGCCCCGACTCCGGGGAGTTTTCGGTTAATAAAATTAGAAGCAAGATCCTCGTAGCGACCACCAGAAGCAATACTCCCGAGCGATTCATGTCCATCCACGAAAGTCTCGAGGATCGTCCCAGTATAGTAATCGAGTCCGCGCGCGATCGCCGGATCGAGAACAAGGCGCGCTTCGTCCACGCCGAGCGCGAGGACTCCCTCGTACACCTCGCGCAACTCGGTGACACCAGTGCGGACTTCCGGGTGGTCAACCGCTTCGAGATACTCGAGCTTGTCGCGATTGGAGAGCGTCCGGAGTTTCAGGTATTCGAGGATCGATGAGACGGTCGCCTCGGAGCCGAGAAGCGTCTGGAGCTCCTGTTCGATCTTGGAGATGCCGATCTTGTCGATCTTGTCGATGAGCCGGATCGTCTCTCCGACAAGATTCTCTGGAATGTCAAGGAATGCGAGAAATCCACGGAGGATCTTGCGGTTATTGATCCGCATGGTGTACGCGGAAAATCCGATCTCGCGGAAAACCGAGTGGATGACAGCGATTACCTCTACATCGGCGGAGATGGGCAACTCACCATCAGCGACAATATCTACATCGGCCTGCACGAACTCACGGGCTCGCCCGGCCTGAGGACGCTCCCCGCGCCAAACCTTCTGGATCTGGTAGCGGCGGAACGGAAACGTGAGATCGTTATAGTACTGCGCCACGTAGCGCGCGAGGGGTACCGTGAGATCGAAGTGGAGCCCGAGCTCCGCCTCCTCCGACTCTCCGGCATGGATGCGATGCAGGCCGTATATCTCGCGGTCATCGGCTCACTTGGAGACGAGCACCTCGAGCCGCTCGGCCGCGGGCGTCTCGATGGGCGAGAAGCCCGAGAGCTCGTAGGTACGCCGGATCGCGTCTATGAGGACGAGCTCGGCAATGCGCTCCTCCGGGAGGAGCTCGGTGAATCCGGAAATCTTCTTCGGTTCGATAATCATGGTTGGTCGATAAAAGCTCTCCCTATTGTATCGGAAAAAACGGGGTTGTCACGGCAATCCCGACAAAAGCGTGAAAAAGTTACTCCCCGAAAATCAATCCTCCCGTGGCAACGATGGTTCGTCCGGAGAAGAATCCTATGGGCTCGGTGTAGGTAGTAGCCCGGAGGAGATTCCTGTCGACCGCCCGGCGTCAGGAGAGGATGTTGATCGTCACGTGATAGTATTCCGGATTATCCAGATGGTCGAAAAAATCTCTCGGAAAAACGACGTGCGAAAAGTCGGCAATACCACCGTCCGGAGGGAGCTCCCGTACAGCCTGTCAGAGGAGTACGTCCCGGAAAGGCGCAGTCTTCCGGCCGGGAACGAGCGGCATGCCATCGCCATCGAAATATGTGATCACTTTGATTGTCTCGCCGAGCACGCGAAGAGATTCCGTCGCCTCATCGGACAATTCGACAGCCACGGAAAAAGACGGTATCTCTGCCATGGCTCACGGGGCCCGAATACCATCGACAGACCAACACAATACAATTGGCATCGAACAGAGAGCGAGAATGCCAATGAGCGAGAATTTCATCATAAGCGCGCGAATATTCCCCCGATCGTCTATTTCTTGACCGAAAACAGAAGAGACTGCGTTCTCACCGAGCCATCGGCGAATTTTACCCGGAGCTCCACGGTATAGTCTCCCGCCTGCTCGTAGGTATGGGTCGGGGTCGGCTGGCTCGAGACGATCCCATCTCCGAATTTCCAGAAGTACGTCTCCACCTGGCCAATAGTCCCAACACTGTCAAAATCCACTTGTCGCCCGACAATACCGGATGAGACGCTCGTGTTTATGACGATACGGTTGTCTTGCTCTTTGAGAACGAGTTTCTTCGTGAGGGTCGCTTTCTCTCCGTCATCGCGGATGACCGTCACTGATATGTCATAGGTACCGGGAAGCTCGAAGGAAGAATTCTGTACTGCATCTCCCTCTTGTGGCTCGCGCCCTTGCCCGAAGTCGATGATGAATTTTGAGATCGTTCCGCGCTGCACGCTTGAGGCCGAGGCATCGACCGTGACAATCGTCGGGACGTAGTCGGATGAAGTCTTAATGGTGAAATCGGGGTACACTTCCTTGCGCTCGGCATCGATAGTAACCGTCTCGATGATAGTCTGGGTATCGTTCTTCTGCTTGGACGTGAAGACGTATCGTGATGTAAGGATATGACGCTTCGGGGTGTCTACGGAAAAAGTCGCTTCGGGAGTGATCGTCTCGTATTCTCCATCATTGTCGAAGTCCCATTCGGCCTTCTCGAGCGTGTAGAGCGGGTCGGTTACGCGCATGTCGCGCGCGTCGAACGTGAACTCCGATGGGACGGAAACGTTCTTGATCGCGTACGAGCGGGCGCGCGGATCGTAGGAAATCTCCACATTCTCATTGCTCGCCTGCTTGGCCTTGTAGCGAACAGGCATAGATTGCTTGTCGGCATTCAGATCGAGCACGAGCCGCTCCCGGATGATAAATTCCTTCTCGATCTTGCGGGTATTGCCGATAAGATCCGTGAGATTCACCGCAATCGTATGCTTGCCATAACCAACGAACTTGTGTTCAGCGGTCGGGTCGGCACTAATGACGGCGGAATTATCCACGATCCATTCATACTTCTCTATTCCTCCGTTTTTTACGCGGAGTTTGCCTTCGTCTTCTCCGAGATCGAATACATAGAACAGCGGGTCGAGCACGTCCTGTTCTTCGAATATCTCGCCTTCTATAGCATTTTCTCGTCCTCCTACAGACACCACGAAGATCCGATCGCAGCTCGCGGGCTCATCCGCGGATTGTGAGACCGAGAGACAGACATACCCATCTTCATGGAAAATCTTGGAAGGAGCGAATCGGTAGTCCGTACTCGCGGGAGCTGATCCGGAGTCGCCGTCCACGTACCATTCCACATTCCCGATAGGACGGAGATCCTCCGCATCGAACCGGGCGCGGACACCGCCCATCCGCTCCGGCACAACATCCATTCGCACGAGCGCGACAATATCGATACTCGGCAAGCTCACGATCTGTTCGGTCGGCTCACGCGTAACAGTATCGGTTCCTTCATAGCGAAGTACTGGGTCAAATCGGCCGACACTCTCGTAGGTATAGACGATACTCTGGTCTCGTGCCGGATCCGTTCCGGTCTTATCCACAATCCCATCAGCATCGAAATCGATAGAGTAGGATGTGATCTGCATTTTGCGCGATACTACGCGGACGTTCGATGCGAGATCGAAGCGCAGTGTGATTGGACCAATAAGGTTCGCGAAGTCGTACATCTTGGCGGAATCGGCGTACTGTTCGGATAGGAGACGATCATTGTCATAGACAACCACTCCCCCATCCGGATTCTCGTAGTCGGACGCATCAATAATTTGAATAAGATAGGCCCACAATGACAGGCTTGAGAAAAGCACGATTCCCGTAAAGATCGCCAGGATGACGGAGACAGTCTTCTTACGGCGGTACTCCTTCTTGGTGCGAATCGCCCGGAAGAGCAATACGAGCCACACGATGGAGAGAAGGAAGGCGACCGTCCCGAAGATCGCGCTCACGAGTGTCGCGAGAAGCGATTTTATATCCGCGGGATTTATACCGAAGCCTACGAAGAATTGGGCATTCTCCGGATTGAAGACGATGTACGCAAGAAACGACCCGAAAAAGATGAGCCCCACAACGAAGAGTGCGCCGAGAAACTTGAGAAAATCGACAATATTCGCCTTTTTCTTGGGAAGTTTTGGTGCAAGAGGAGCTTCCTGGGTCGGAGACACATCCGACACGGGAGGCACGGATCCATTGGTGGGAGGTATCGCGGGATCGGCGAGCACATCGGAGACACGCTCACGCTCCCCCTCTTCGATGAGCGCATCGAGCAGAGAGGACTCATTCCCGGACGGATGCTCTTTCGCGAGCGGATCGTTTTCAGACTTCGGCGTGATCATGGTATGGAGAGAATGACGAACAATACCCATATAGGGTATCGCATATCGGCAATTTTTCAAAATTTCGAATTGGCGATGTATGGACTTCATATCGGTTTGGGTATACTATCCGGATATTCTCCTCTTACCCGCTCCGCAATGTTCCAGGACTTCGATTCGGCGATTCGGTACCTCTACTCCATTCCGGCAGATTTTCCCACGCATGGAGCATTCAAATACGCTCGCGGGCGACATCTCGCCCATATATGCGACGATGTGCAAAATACGATGCCGTCCATTCATATCGCTGGCACCTCCGGCAAAGGCTCGACCGCCTGGATCGCACATCACCTGCTTTCGGCTCACGGATACCGATCGGGGCTGCATCTCTCACCCCATACGCTCGACTACCGCGAGCGAATGATGGTCAGGACACGTTTCATGGACGAGCCATCGTTTCTTGGACACCTCAATTCATTTCTTCCATTTCTGGAAGCCATGAGCGCGAGTGCCTACGGGCGACCGAGCTATACGGAAGTCTCTACGATGCTCGCATTCCACGCATTCAAGCGGGAGGAGGTAGACGTTGCTGTCGTAGAGGTCGCGTGCGGCGGTCTCCATGATGCTACCAATATTCTTGATCGCGCTGACACGATCCGCGTAATTGGCGATATTGGATACGATCATACCCACTGGCTCGGGGAGACGCTACGGGAAATCATGTTTCAGAAGGCGGGCATAATCCACCGCGGCAATCGCGTGATATCACTACGAAAGCCGGACGAAATCCAGCCGATTCTCTCGCTCGTCTGTGAGACGGAAGGAGGTGATCCATATTTCCCCGAGCAGGACGAAGTATGCACGGTCCAAGGGGTATCGGCGGACGGGACACGATTCGATATCCATGATGATCGGTATAACGAGCACGGTATCCTCTGTGGCATGGCCGGAGCACATCAGGCACGCAATGCCTACCTCGCTATCCGATCTGTTTCAGAATTCATGCGGCGACAAGGACGAGACCTCAATTGGGTGGTCGTACGTGAAACGCTCGCAACACTGCGAATGCCAGCACGGTTCGATCGAATCCGCCTCGGAGCCTCCACAACGCTCGTGATCGATGCGGCTCACAATCCCCAGAAAATGGAGGCGTTTGTCCAGACGCTCCGGAGCATGTATCCCGATGCCCGAATCGATGCCCTCCTCGGATTCAAAGAAGGGAAGAATTATGCGGAAATGCTCTCGTATATTCTGCCTGAAGTCGAGTCAGTTGCCATTGCTTCGTTCGATGTCTGAAGCGACTCCATACGATCCGAGGGGCTCGGACACCTCCGCTCGCTCGTGCATGAGATTTCCGGACGGGACGTCCGTATCATTGAGTCACTTTCAAACGAACTCCAGAATCTCGCTACAAGAAACGGTGAAGAACGCATCGTCGTAGCAACAGGATCACTCTACTTCGTCTCGACATTCTATCCCCTCCTCACGAATATGGGACTCTTCGAGGCTCGGCAATAATCTTGATTGTTCATTCGATCCGCATATACTCGCCTCCAAGATATTACCGATCAGCGTATGTTTCAGATTTTCAAGGTCTCGGACGAAGAGGCTCGCCCCGGACACGATGAAGGGATTGAAGATGAGATCTCCGTACGGATCGCCGATGAGGAATACTCTCCCGATGAGGTCGGCCAAGTCGCTGTCGACATTCTGGAGACGGATCGTGCTATCATCATCATTGCCCCGGTCGCTGGCATTGCCCCGGACGAGATCGAGATCACGCTCGCCCGCAATATCATGACACTCTCGGGCAACCGTGTCCGTCCGGCTGTTTATTCCGAGTCCCGACAGACGCTCGTGGGAGAATGTTTTTTCGGACCGTTTTCGCGATCCATTATCCTACCGGAGAATTTGGCACTGAATAAAATTCGTGCTACCATAGACAACAATCTCCTGCAGATCGAGATACCGAAACTCCAGTTCGCTTCGAAGACCATCAAAATCGATAAGCTCGAGGGATAATGCTTTTTCGTAAGAAAGACTCCCCGGATGATCGCAAGATCTCGCTCAAAAAGGCTGACGTCCTCATTACCGGTGTCATCCTCGGAGGGATTGTCGCCTCAATCTACGGCGTGAAAAAGGCCCGGAATGCCGGGGAATCACCAAGCGCGAAATCGGGAGAAAATCCGGACGAGTCAATAAAGAAGAAAAAGCCGAACTTTTTTTTCCGCCTCTACCATGCCATCCGCTACGGCCAGGACTACGACGGGGATTCTCATCGCTAGTCTCGCGATCTCTTCGTTTTCAGGAATCGCCGGAGCCGCGATTGATCCCGGATCATCGACCCGCCAGACGGATTTCGATGATCCCTCCACCTGGCCGAAAGAATCAGAATACAGCGGCAATATCCAGCAGTGTCTGGATACCCCCGAGAACGAACGAGCCACGATTCGGTCGTTTATTTGTCCGAGTGGGAATGCAGCCGGGAACCTTCTGGACACATCATACCAGGTCGCCATAGACAGCGCGTTCCGGAAGATCGATAAGGAATCCGAATCATTCATCAAAACGCTCAAAGACTCTGGCGGATCGAAGATCACGGATGTAAATCTCGCGATCCGTGGCAAGTTCGCAGAAGGAGGAGAATTGCAGAAACAATACATGGCCCTCTGCCAGAGCCGTGCGCTCAGGGAGGGGATCTCCCACTTCGGAGCAGTCTCCACGGAATGAGATATAAAACAATACCTGGAATCCGCATCCACAAACCGATGTGAAGCACTCGTCAAGATGAAGATGGCGGCATTCACGAAGGCGGCCCAGACCGTTGCGGGCTACTCGGCGACCCAAGCTCAGAAAGAAGGGAAAGGCGAATTTATGCGCAAGATGCGCTCGGCCTACACGGAACTCGCAAATAAATTTATGCGAGTGGTTGGCCAAATGGCGACTATCCGCGACAAAATGCCATCCAAGACACCGACGGTCGTATCCTAGTCAACCGAAAAAAGACGGAGATGCCTCCGTCTTTTTTCGACCACCATTCTCTCTATCGTGCCTCGCAAATAGTGCCGTACTCGGCTTGCTTGGTGGTATTCCCGGCGTCTTGGGCAATCCGTCTTGCCTCGCAAGCAATGGAATACTGGAATGCATCTCCTTGTAGTGATCGAACCTTCTCCACCTCGGCAAGTGCCTCCTCATAGCGGGTAAGGCGATAGAGACTACGGTAGCGGATCTTGCGCGCCTCGATGTTGGTAGGATCCTTGACGATGAGTTGGTCACACAGGGTGAGGGCTTCCTGGATCTTGTTTTCGCGCACGAGATTCTGAATCCGCGTGAATGTCTCGGCAATCTCGGTCGCGGAAACGGCGGAGGACGACGTGGCACCCGAAGCGGTAGCACCAGTCGAAGCAGTGGAAGTGGTGGCCGGTGTCGAGGTGAGGAGTTTTCCAACGTAGTAGGGATTTTTTACCCTGGTCCGCGCCGTAGCGACATAGGGGTTTGTCCCGAATTTCGTAACGTACTTCCCCTGAATGAAATCGAAATCGAATATCCCAGTAACCCTCATGTCGTAGGTCGACAGATCGTACGAGTAGAGTACCTTGCGACGGAATGCTGTCTGCCCCGCAGGATTCTGACCGTCATCGAGGGAGAGAAAGAATGCGCTGGGCTCAATGAACTCGAACAAACCAATAGACGCCCCCGTTCACATTTCGTTCGACCGCAAGACAAGCTCACGGTTATCCTGGACCTTCTGGATAATGGTCCGGTATTTGGTATCGAGTGTCGCATCACCCGTAATAACGAGTGTCGAGAGGCTCCCTGTTGAGGAGATGGTGATATTATTATTGAGCGCTCCAGTGGTTGTGGCTGACCCGGAAGCCGAGCTGGGAGCCGTAACAACAGGAACGGATACCGATCCGCTCCCCTTCAATACGGAGATCTCGGCCTTCAATCGAGCATTTTCCGTTTCCAATTCCTTGATTCGTGCTTCGTATGCCGCAATAGCCTGGTCGAGAGCGGAGGTTGCCTGTTCTCGGGCGGTCTCCACCGTGACGGCAGCACGAGCACTCATAGAAGAAAACGGCATGGACACAAGCACTCCGACAAGAAAGAGAACAAGAGGGCGCGATGGAGCGGTACGCATAGGATCGAAAGACATAATTACTTCTTCCATGCTAAAAAATCACACGCGAAAATCAAGTCGGAATTTCCCAAAGAAAGCCGATTCTGAAAATACCGAGGGGATTTTTTGAAATCCGTCTTGCAATTTTATATGCCTGATTGTATCATTTGTATGAAAACTCATACTTATGATAATTCGTATCCATGAACGAACAAAGCAAAGAACACGGAATGCGGGTCTTTTGAAGCGTCACGGTCGGATCCAAATGACAGATTGTCATCCCCAAAGAAGCGCGCGAGCTTCTCGGTCTCAAGCCAGGAGATTCCCTCATCACAATCACGAAGGGGGATAAGGCTGTCGCGTTTATCAATATGGATCTCGAGGGGTTTCTCGCCTACATGCAGGAAGAAATGTCCAAGAAATGCTCTGACCTCTCTGAATAGTAAAAACATTTTTGTCTTCATTATCCACTTCTCCATGAGAACAAAGCAACTCATCGCCGTCTCGCTCCTCTTCCCAATGATCCTGTCATCCTGCGGATCCGCAGAAGAAGAGATAGTGCCGGAAGAAATCCCTCCCGTGAACGTTGTAACCCAGGTTATCGAACGAAAGCCTTTTGCCGAGGAGGTCCGACTCATCGGTCGGATCTCCGGATCCCGCGAAGCTCAGATATCCCCGCTCGTATCCGGGACGATTAGGGTCGTGAATGCCGAGGTTGGACAACGGGTAAAATCCGGAGAAGTCCTCGCATCCATTGATTTCTCCTCGAGCACGCTCGGCGTGAGTGCTGATACGGCTGCAACAGCATACTCAAACGCGCTCGTCTCCTATGAGAACTCCAAGATCGCAAACGAGAAGGATGCCGAAGCCGCTCGAACCCAGCTCGAAAACGCCAAGACAAACAAGGAAAATACCTACGCCACGACCGAGAAGCAACTCGCTATCGCCCAAACGCAGCTGGATAGTGCCGTAGTGTCGCGAGCCAATGCCTACGCCACGACCGAGAAGCAACTCGAAATCGCCCAAACACAACTGAGCAATATCGGAACAACCAAGGAGAATACTGCTTCGACCACGAACGAGTCTCTCGAAGCCGCGAAAATCTCGGTATCGCTCGCCGAGAAAGCTCGCGACAACGCCGCGCTCGCACTTGAGAACTTCGAAAAAAACTCGATCGAGACAATCAAGACGCTCGAGGATAAGCGGACCGGACTCTACGCCACGGCGAAGGTAAGCGTGGAAAGCGCGAGAAACAGCACCGACTCGGCCATCACGCAGGCGGACATCATTCTCGGAGTGACGGATACTCACCGCGATGCCAACGATGCCTACGAGCCGTATCTTTCCCGGCGCGACAGCACGCTCAAGGTACGAGCGGAAAATACCTTTCGTGAAACAAACGATGCTTTCATTGCATATGAAGCCGGAGAGAGGCTCTCTTCCGAGCAAGACATCAAGGACTCTATCGATCGACTCCTTGTCGTGCTCGACAAGGTCGTGATACTCTACGATGAGGTGACGGATGTTCTCAATGCCACGCTCGTTTCGAGCGACTTCACGAGTACACAGCTCGACACGCTCAAGGCGACTGTCGCGGCCAAGCAGTCTGCGACCATTACGGCCAAAACGAACTTCGTGGCAACAAAGAATGGATTGCAGGACATAGACAATTCCCTGAGCTCGACGCGCACGAGTACGCAGACGAACACCGCCTCGCTCAAGGTCGCACTCGAAATCGCCGAAGACCAACTCGCGAATGCGAAGCAGGGGCTCTCGAGCATTCAGGCAGGCAACACCTCGAGTCTCGACAATGTGACCGGAAACGAAAGCCTCCTCCGGACCCAGCTCGAAAGCACAATTGCAACAATCAAAGCTTCCCGCGACAGTGCGGACTCGGCCGTCCGACTCGCGAAAGATCAGTACGCGAGCACGGAACTCTCCGTGAAAGCTTCTCGCGACAATGCCATCAACGCCCTCGCACTCGCGCAAGCTCAGTACGACAGCACTCGTGCGAAGCTCGAAAGTTCGCTCGCCTCGAATCGGACACAGGTCGATTCATCGCGCGGACAACGAGACTCTGCCGCGATCCAATACGATAATGGTCTCATCAGGGCACCATTCGATGGCGTAATACTACAGAAGAACGTGGAAGTGGGATCGAATGTTGGGCCAAGTGCCCCGGCCTTCGTAATCACCGCGGACGACAGCTACGTAATACGGATGGATGTCTCGTCCGACAGTGCGAGCATCCTTCAGGTGTGACAGTCAGCGAGTATCGTTCACGGAGGCCGGACCTACGATGGGGTACTATCACTCGTGTCGACCGGGGCTGATCCCGCAACAAAACTCCTGCGGGTGGAAGCGATATTCGCGAATAACGAGGAGGCTCGTAGTGGTTTGGTCGTCGGAGACTTCGTTGATGTATACGTGGCACGTGCGGAAGCCGATCGATCAGCAATTCTCGTCCCATTCTCCGCGCTCCTCTCCGGAGAGCAGAGTGCCTACTCGCTCTATGTGGTTGGATCCGGGAGTCTGGCCGAGAGTCGAGCCGTGACGATCGGAGATCAGAATAGTCATGAAATAGAAATCACGTCAGGGATCGAAGAGGGAGACAGGGTCATTGTCCGAGGTGCACTCAATGTGCAACCGGGTGACCGCATAGCGGAATCACTACCGCAGGAATAAAAGCTGTCGGAAGATAGACCTTACTAACTACCAAACCATGTCGGATAAAAGCTCCGAATCGATCTACCTCGACCGGCTCGAGTATGATCCTGCCCTCGAAAAATCCTGGTTCCGATTCTTTTTGGATCGTTCGAGATTCATCATTCTCCTGATCCTCATCATCGTCATAGCGGGATACTTATCGTTGCAGACATTGCCGCTCGAGTCGAATCCCGAGGTCCAGATCGGAATCGGGGTAGTCGTCACGACTTTGCCGGGTGCGAGCCCCCAGGTCATGGAAGATCTCGTGACGAAAAAGATCGAGACCGAGGTTTCGAAGATCAAGGGGATCGACACCATGAGCTCATCTTCGCGAAACAGCGTCTCGAGTATTACGGTGCAATTCAAATCGGACGTGGACATTTCCGATGCGATGCGCGATCTCAAGGATAAGGTCGATCTCGCGAAATCAAAACTCCCGGAAGATGCGAACGAACCCATCGTACAAGAAGTCTCGTTCGATGATACACCCATCTGGATTTTCTCCATCGCGGGACCATATGATGGATTCGAACTCTACCACTATGCCAAGCTCATTAAAGATGAGCTCGAAAAAAATTCCCTCGTCTCCGAAGTAACTATCTCTGGAGGAGACGAGACGGAATTCGGTGTCATGATCGATCCGGCAAAACTCGAACACTACGGACTGTCGCTCTCGGCCGTGAACTCCGCGATTCAGGCAAACAATCTTACGCTCCCGATCGGCGACTTCGACATTGATCAGTCCACTCACGTCCTCACGATCGACGAACGCTATTATACCGTAAATGAATTGCAGAATCTCGTGGTGGCGAAAGCCGGAACAACCGGAACGATCCGTCTGCGAGATATCGCAACAGTGGAGCAAACCCCCAAGAAACGAACTTCTCTCTCGCGACTATCGGATGGAGGAAGTTTGCCCGAGTCAGCCGCGACACTCGGCGTGGTGAAGAAGCGTGGCGGGTCTATTGTAAACCTCATCTCCGAAGGGGAAACGGCACTCGAAGAGATGCGAGCCAAGGGGATCCTCCCCGCGGATCTGAAGCTCGTGACAATCCAGGATAACGCCGAGCGAATCAAGGAAGATCTCCACCACCTCATCCGAGACGGACTCATTACGGTCTTGCTTGTCTTCGTGACACTCTTCCTCGTCATTGGTATCAAGGAAGCTCTCGTCGCCGGAACCTCCGCACCGCTCGTCTTCCTCGTCACGTTCGTTGTCATGGCGATCGCCGGACAGACGCTCAATTTCCTCTCGATGTTCGCGCTCATCCTGTCGCTCGGACTGCTCGTAGATGATGCGATTGTGGTGATCTCCGCCATCAACCAGTATCGGCGCACCGGAAAATTCACGGCGCGCGAAGCGGCACTCCTGGTTTTGCGTGACTACAAGATGGTTCTCATTTCCACCACGCTCACGGTCGTCTGGATATTCTCGGCTATGCTCTTTATGACGGGAATCATTGGAAAATTCATTTTCTCGATCCCGTTCATTATCACCGTCACGCTCCTTTCTTCCCTTCTGATCGCACTTACAATCAACCCCGCGCTCGCCCTCATGTTCGATCGGATCGGCGGAACCGGAAAGCACTCCGCCCGATGGTCGCAGATATTCGACAAAGGATTCATCAGCCTCGTGCCGCTCGAAGAATTCTACGGACGAACGATCTCCCGAATCCTCTCGTCCCGGAGATTTGCCAAGATGTTCGTGGGATTCGTTGCCCTACTCTTCGTTGCATCACTCGCACTCCCTGTGACGGGACTCCTCAAGAGTGAATTTTTTCCGAAAACCGATCAAGATCTCTTCGCCATAGACATAGAGGCTGAGGCCGGAACCCGACTCGAAGTGACGAGCGAACTCGTAAAACCGATAGAAAATCGGCTACGCAAGGAACCGGAAATCAAGAATTTTAGCACTACCATCGGAAGTGCGAGCAACCTCGGTGGAGACGGTGGCGGCACCAGCGCAGGAAACTACGCCAATGTCACGGTCAATCTCGTAAAGAAGTCCAACGGGCGAACCGAGAGTTCCATGGAAATTGCTGAGCGTCTGCGACAGGAATTTGCCACGATCACGACCGCGAAGGTAACGGTCACGGAGCTTGCCGGAGGTCCTCCAGCCGGAGCCGACTTCGAGGTGCAAATCGTAGGAGATGATTTTACGGTCATGGACCGTATCGTTGCCGATACCAAGAAGACCCTCTCCGAGATTCCTGGAGCGATCAATATCTCCACATCTCGCAAACCCCTACCGCTCGAATTCCGTTTTGCCATGGACCCAGCGAAACTCTCGGTCTACAACCTCTCCGTCCCACAGGTTGCCGTCTTCCTCAAGAATGCGATCGACGGATCGGAAGCGACCAAGATCTACAAAGGAACGGACGAGATCGTGGTGCGGACGAGCTACACTGCGGATGCGACCGATTCTATCGACAAGATCAAGAATCTCAAAATCACGAATACCCAAGGTCAGTCCGTCTTCATCCGTGATATCGTTTCCAATACGCTCCAACCTTCCGTATTCGGCATCAATCGAAAAGACCAAAAACGAATCGTCACCGTCTCCGCGAGTGCGGACAAAACCACAAACAGTACCCAGCTCTTGGCTGACTTCAACGAAAAAATGGCCGACTATAACATGCCATCAGGGTACTCGTTTGAGTTTGGCGGAGCGAATGAGGAGAACGAAAAATCCGTCCAGAGCCTCCTCGTGGCCATGATATTCGGAATGTTCTTCATCGTTGCGACACTCGTGATTCTCTTCGACTCCTACAAGCAGTCGGTGCTCGTGCTCGTCACGATTCCTCTCTCGCTCATCGGTGTCTTCTTTGGGCTCACGCTCTTCATGCAGCCGCTCTCATTCCCGGGACTCATCGGACTCGTCGCGCTCTTCGGAATTGTTGTCCGAAACGGTATCATTCTCTTCGACAAGATCAATCTGAATATCCGTGAGGGCATCCCCTTTGTCGAAAGTATCATCGATGCCGGAAAAACCCGTCTAGAGCCAGTCGTTCTCACATCGGTTTGTACGGTTCTCGGAATGATTCCACTCACGCTCTCCAATCCCACATGGACATCGCTCGGGCTCTCGATCATCTTCGGACTCTCGGTCTCTACGGTGTTCACACTCTTGGTGCTGCCGACACTCTACTTCCTCTTCATCCGAGATAAGACCGCTCCCCGACGAAAAACACGGATACCGAGCACGACTGAGAATGCTATCGCGGAGTAGCTCATCACCCGCTCACAAAAACCCCTTTCACGAACGGAAGGGGTTTTCATATCCTGCATGAATAATGCGTATCGCCGGAAATCTCGGGAGGATCACTACCCTCTTCCGAAAGTAGCCTCCTGCACTGGCCGGTAGCTCTTGCGATGTATGGAACATGGGCCGAGTCTCTGGAGTGCGTAAGCATGCTCGCGGGTGCCGTAGCCCTTGTGTCGCTCGAATCCGTAGTCCGGATATTCCCGCGCGTATTCGGTCATTATGCGATCCCGTTCGACTTTGGCAATGATGGACGCTGCCATGATTTCCGGATGAATCGAATCTCACCTGATAACGTATTTTGGTATGACCGGAAGCTCCGAAAATCCGAATCCATCTCGCCCATCAATCCGGCATACATACGGCACATGCCTCTGACCGATCCGGGCAATCAATTCTCGAAGTGCAATATCCATCGCTTCGCGCGTCGCCATGCGAATGTTGAGATGATCGATCTCGGATGATGACACGACTCCAATCGCATATTCGCAGTACGTTCATTGAAGCAATGCGAGCTCCTCCGCAATCCTCTCGCGCGCGAGAGGAGAGAGTGCCTTGGAATCACGAAGGGCGCAAAAGACCGACAACTCCCGAAATTCCCTGCCGAAACACGCTGCAGCCGCGACAACCGGGCCCGCCCATGGACCACGACCCGCCTCATCAACACCGAGAGTAGAGTCACACAAAAACATGCTCAAAAAAGCCGGACAAGCCAGCCGAAAGAATTATTCTTGAACTGCGCCGGTATCGCTCGTATTTACGACTGGTATCGGCATGGTATCGCGAGCCGGGAGAGAGCCTGTCACCGCTTCGAGTGCTCCGAGAATATCTTCGGGCGTGTCGATGCTCACGAGAACCCCATCAACGAGGAAACTCGGGGTACCAGGAAGCTTGAGAGTATTAGTCGCTTCCCTGAATTCGGAGCGGACCTGTCCAAGGTAGTGCGATTCCAAGAGGCACGTGGAGAATTGGGTCACATCGATTGCATCGGTCTGGCGGGCGATCTCGATACGGTTATCGTCGCTTGTCGCCTTGCCATTTTGCGACTTTTCCCAGGCGTAGAGCCGGGCAGCATACGCATCAAACCGACCCTGCTCAGCAGCACAGAGGGCAGCAGCCGCATCGCGCTCAGCATTTCGATGGGGGGTAAGCGGGAAGTTCTTGTATTCTACCCGGATCTTGCCCGTATTGACATATCTGTCGTAGACCTGTTGTTCGACCGTATCATGAAAATAGATACATGCCGGACACTGGAAGTCTGTGAAGATCGTCAGTTTCACGGGAGCATCGGGCATGCCGTAGGTCGGAGACGAGACGGTCTTATTTACGATCGGCACAATATCAGCATCCGAAGATCCGCACGATGAGAGGGCAAGAATGCAGAGGGTAGCGATCGAGAGGAGCTTGGTAGTATTTCGCATGCGAAGAGATATATGATGAAAGTTAGATACGGTGGTGGGTTTCGAGGTAATCGTGGAGAATCCGGACAAACGATTCATATGCATCGTCCATACCGGCGGTCGCGACCTGTTTTCCCCGGACCATGATGGGGATAGACTGTTTCTCTTGGTTTCACGGCATGAATATACCGATATCAGCATGGGTCGCCTCGCCGATACCATTGACGATGCAACCCATGACAGCGATGGAAAGCGACTCGAATCCGCGGTATTTCTGCTGCCACTCCGGGAGGCTGTGGCGGATATGGAAATTGATCTTCTCGGCGAGGACCTGAAATGCAACGGAACTCGTCCGGCCGCAGCCAGGACACGATGTGACGAGCGGCATGAAACTCCGGAGTCCCATGGTCTGAAGCAGGTACTGGCAAACCTCTACCTCACGAGAGCGTGGTGCACCCGTCTCGGGGGTAATGGAGACTCGTATGGTGTCGCCGATTCCTTGCTGGAGGAGAATGGCGAGCGCGGCACTCGAAGCTGTAATACCCTTCACGCTCCCTCCCGCCTCCGTGAGACCGAGATGGAGCGGGATACGGGTACGATCCGAGAGCCGCTCGTAGGCCTCCACCATATCCTGAATCGCTGACATCTTTACGGATATGAGCATCCGATCCTCAGGGAGTCCCACTTCGGCGGCGCGAGCACACGAGAGGAGTGCTGATTCCACCATGGTATCAATATAGACGTCACGGCTCGACTTCGGCTCCGGGAGTCTCGCGTTGTCGTCCATATTGCGGTCGAGTAGCTCCTGATCGAGAGACCCTCCGTTCACGCCGATACGCACGGGCTTGCCGTAGTCGATAGCCGCCCGAACGATGGCATCGAAATTTTCATCGTGCTTTGCCCCTTTGCCGACATTTCCAGGATTGATACGATACTTGGCGAGAGCCCGAGCCATCTCCGGATGATCCCGAAGGAGAATATGTCCATTGTAATGAAAATCTCCGACGATCGGTACCACGATACCCATATCCGAGAGGCGAGCCACGATTTCCGGTACCGCCGCGGCTGCCGGATCATCGTTCACGGTAATCCGCACAATCTCGGATCCGGCTCTGGCGAGCTCGGCCACCTGCTCAGCCGTTGCCACGGCATCGGCCGTAGGAGTGTTCGTCATAGACTGGATCCGGACGGGATTTTCCCCACCGAACCCCACTCCCCCGACATCCACCGAAAGCGTCTGCTTGCGTACGAGAAGCATAAGCACGGAGTTTTTAGAGACAAAGTGGCACCATCCTATCAAGAAAACATGAAGACGCAAGAAGAAGACTCGGAAGTTCCTACAAGGGAAACAAAAACTTGATTTTCGGAAGGAATTCCATACCATGCGCCCACGCTCGTACGGAGAGGTGGCAGAGTGGTCGATCGCGCCATCTTGGAAAGGTGGTATGTCCAATCGGGCATCACGAGTTCGAATCTCGTCCTCTCCGCCATGAACGACACCGACATGCCCGGATATTCCGGGCTTTTTTCTGTCTTTCGAGATATCTGCCCACAGGCGTCTCCGTAGCCTGGAAATCGAAGGGAAACCGAGTATTATGCCCGCTCGATTCCCGAAAATACTCCATGCATACTCCCACTCTCCTCGCCGCGACTGCAGACTTCCTCTCCGGTCGATCCGTCACCCCCAGGGAATTGCCCTTGCTCCGACAGGTAATTCGGGAGCACGATGCGTACTACTACGAGCATGAGGCTCCCATAATATCGGATGCCGAGTACGATCAGCTCTACAAACTCCTCGTCTGACTAGAGGATGAATACGCCGACCATGCATCAGACTCTCCCACCGCATCGGTCGGACAGGGAGTATCGGAGAAATTCGAGAAACGCGCCCACCTCTCCCCCATGCTCTCGCTCGACAATTCGTACGATCCCGATGACTTGCACGGATTCGAGACGCGGATCCGCAATATCCTGAAGACCGATGAGCCAATCGAGTACGCACTCGAACTCAAACTCGATGGACTCGGCGTATCGCTTCGGTACGAGGGCGGCTCGCTCGTGCGGGGGCTCACGCGTGGTAATGGAACGGAAGGCGAGGACGTGACGGAAAATCTCTGCACGATCAGCAATATTCCGAAACGTATCCCCTACTCGGATACCATTGAGATTCGAGGCGAGGTAATCCTCCCGCACGATGAATTCGCACGGATCAACCGGGAGCGCGCGGCATTGGGAGAAAAACTGTTCGCCAATCCGCGGAACGCCGCGAGCGGGAGTGTCCGCCAGCTTGATTCAGCCGTGACGGCCGGACGCGGACTGCGGTTTTATGCATACAGCTGCCCAATACTGGAAGATGGTTCAATCGAACGGTATTCCGAAGTTATTGAGCGGCTCGGATCGTTCGGATTCGAAACAACCAAAATCTTCTTCGAGACGCATTCGGACATCGAGCAGCTAATTGTGCGAATTGCCGAGCTGACGACTCATCGTCCTGCTCCCGGATTCGACACCGATGGCATGGTGGTAAAAATGAACCGGATTGCCGATTGGGGCCGAGTCGGATTCACGGCGCACCACCCGAGATACGCGATCGCGTACAAATTCCCCGCAGAGCTCGCCCGTACCAGGATCGCGGATATCCTCCACTCCGTGGGACGCAGCGGCACCGTGACCCCCGTAGCAATTCTCGATGCCACCGCAATCGGCGGGGTGACCGTTGGGCGTGCAACCCTCCATAATTACTCGGAACTCGCAATCAAGGATATTCGGATCGGAGACCATGCCTGGCTCATGCGAGCGGGGGAGGTTATTCCCGAGATTGTCTCGGTGATCATAGATGCACGCGATGGCAGTGAGATGCCTGTCCACCGCCCGGATACCTGTCCAGTGTGTGGCACAGCACTCGCACAAGACGAAGGGAAAATCGCCTGGTACTGCCCGAACAGGTCATCGTGTCCTGCCCAACTCCAGGGTGGCATGGAGGTCTTCGTTGGCAAGCATGGAATGGACATAGCCTGATTCTGAAAAAAGCAGATCGAACTCTTCCGTTCGCTCGGGATTCTTACGGACTTCGCATCGGTCTATCGCCTCGGAGATCATCGCGACACAATCCTCGGACTCGATGGATACCGCGAGAAGTCCGTATCGAATCTCCTCTCTGCAATCGAGACAAGCCGCCATGCGAAACTCGAAAATATCCTCGTCGCGCTCGGTATCCCCTCCGTCGGGCGTCGCACGGCCCGATCGCTCGCGCAGTACCTTACCCGGCAGATACCGGATGATTCGCATGAATCACCTCAGGAGAGCATTCTCGCCATCTGCAATAGGATCACACACGAGGATCTGGAGAATATCCCGGACATCGGTCCGATCGCGAGCGCAAATATCCTCTGATACTTGCAAGAAAACCAAGATCGCATCGTCGCTCTCTTTAATGTACTCGACATCCGTCTGCCCGAGACACTCAAGACAAACGAGGATTCGGAATCGCCGCTTACGGGAAAACGCTTCTGCGTGACCGGAAGCTTCGAAGGATACTCCCGAGACCAGCTGGTCGAGATCGGGGAGCGTGCTGGAGGAATATTCGTCTCGAGCGTAAGCAGGGAAACGGATTTCTTGCTCGCGTGAGAAAAAGCTGGCTCGAAACTCCAGAAGGCCACAACACTGGGAATCCCTGTCTGGACGGTCGAAGACTTCCTCAAAGAATCAGGGAAGGAGTCGTGGTAATCCTTGCAAAAACAAATCCCCTCCTGTCTTCGGAGGGGATTTTCAGGAATCGGATTTACCGTAGGGAGACGGAAGTCGTGCCCATCTCATCGGCCTTGCGGTCGGTGAGGATTACCACCTTGGCCACCTCTGCGCGCGAGATCGCATCGTTCGGGCGGAAGACGAGCTGCCCATTCACGGTCTGACCGCTCACGATGCCGTATTCACGAGCTGATTCTACGAACTCATATTGCCAATCATCGGTAATATCCGTGAATTGGCGAACCGAGAAGTTCGGTGTATTGAGCCCGCTCGCTCCGAGAAGCATCTTCATGGCCTCAGCACGGGTAATCGCATCGTTCGGGCGGAAGACGAGCTGCCCATTCACGGTCTGACCGCTCACGATGCCCATGCGGAGCGCGGACTCGATGAGAGGAATTTGCCAGTCAACATTGACATCGGCAAACGAACTGGCGGTTACTGTCATATCATAGGAGACTCCAAGACCCTTGAGGGCCATCTTCAGGAACTCGGCACGAGTCGCTGTGGATTCCGGACGGAACGTCCCATCGTCATATCCATTGATGACGCCGCGAGCGAAGAGCTCTTCAATGTATTCCTGAGCGAAAGACTCGGCGATATCCGGAAATGTCGTGCTATCGGTATCTCGATCCTCGACACCCGATGGCTGGAGGATGAAGTATGAGAGATGATCGGTCGTGAAGCTCACCATACCATTCTCTACATTCGCCTTTCCATGGAAAACCACGGACGAAGAAGCATCGGTCGAGCTGTATATGTCGAGTTCAACACCATTCTCGTAGGCGACTGGAATATTGAGCGTAATTGGGTTGCTGAATCGCAAAGATGTATTCTTGTTTCCAGCGAAAACCACCATGATGCCACGAGATTCGGTCTGGGCATTGCGAAGCTGGAGGGGTGCCTGAATGACACCATCCCACTCAGAAGACGCGCTCACAACAGTGTTCCCAGGAATAACAAGAGCGAGCTCGGCATCGGAATTGGTCCGGAGCGTGATTTCTCCATTACCGGAGGTGACCACGAAACTCTTGGTCCCATCAGTACGTTGTTGGGGTTCCAGAGAGAGTGTTCCAACAAGATTCACGGGGGTTGTAACCGTTTCTGTTACGGAAGTCTTCGTGGGAGAGAGAGTAGTATTGCTGTCAGCGATCTGCTCTTCGGTCGGAGCTGTTCCACACTTGGAATCGTAGTAGCTCGGTGAGTAGTCTCCATTCGGACAAGAATCCTTCTTGGTCGAGGAGCTTCCACCCGATCCCCCACCCCCTCCTCCAGACGAGCTGGAGCTGCTCGAAGAACTGCTGCTTTCCGAGGTCGGCCCCTCAACGACCGCAAACGTGGATGCGGCACACGTATAGATTGTGGCAATCTCGGATGACACCGATGCGATGGACGAGGTAGATGAAGGCACTCCGCTCGTACAGGTGGCAGAATCCGAATCCGTAAGTCCCGCCGTCTCATACCCAGATCCGTGGTCGACACGGACATAGATTGTTCCGTTCGGTACGCCCGAGACAGGTATCTCTACCTTGATCGGACGACTAAAGTAGAGAGTCGAGGAACCGGTACCGAACGAAACAGCTCCGCGAACAGTGTCGAATCCCGTAACGGTCGTCCCGGTAGAGACGTCCGCAGCGATAAGATTCGCGGTGCTAAACGCTCCGCCAGAAGCCGTACGGATTTCCACCCCCACAGGAAGCGTGATCCGAGCATTGGAGCTCCCACTCTGCGATGCGATACGGACCGTCTGAGTGATGGTCACCCCGGTCGTGGAGAGCGGATTTCCACCCCGTGCCGATACAACGGATGCGACCTGATCAGGTGTAACAGCCAAAGGATTTGCAAAAGCGGTAGAACCTGTTGCGGATATGCCACTCGCGGAGTAGTAGTATCCAACACCATCGCTATTGAATCCGGTATACCCATACCCGTATCCATATCCGTATCCCCATCCGAGACTTCCGTATCCGTATCCAAAAGCGAAAGACGAGGTACTATCGGAGCTCGTGAAATCCGGGAAGTTCGCTCTCCAGAAGGCACCGAATGCCCCGCCGGACATACCGACAAAAAGAAACGCACCGAGAGTGGCGATTGAGAGCCACTTGGCAAGCCGCGATTCGTAATTGATACGCATAAGCCGATTGTTACTTTGTAATAAGTGGGGAATCTAAACAAAATGTTTCGTTCTAATAGTATTCCAGTTTTCTGTGAAGTCAATGCGTTTCCGAACACATCGTTTTTTCGCATCTTCCGGAGATGCGTGCGGCTTTCTCGTGGATTGTTTCCGAGGAGAGTTTCGAGAGATCGAAATCAATACCGGCCATATTGATTTTCTGCGATCGAGAAATATGATCTCCTCAAGAAATAGGAAATACTCTGTCAAAACTCGATCTCGAAAAAAATGTCGAACGAACACAATCCACTGCAACGCGAGATAGAAACAATCCTTCTCGACACGGATAGCACGGTACCCGAGCGTATCGCTCTGCTCAAAGACCTCTTCGAGCGCGAGAAAATCCTCCTTTTTACCGACTTCGATGATACAGTTGTGGACTCAAGCTGTGTTTTCTTCGGCCGACTCACGCTCCTCGAACGCCTCGGAAAACTCGATACCCCCGAGGAAGGGAAGAACATTATTGACGAGGTGCTCATGCGGTATTTCGCTATCAATCCTCATTTTTCCCGCGTCCTTGCGGACGGGAACTTTTCGGGAAAAATGGTCGTCATCAGCCGAAACTACCACGCCCTTATTCGCCGATTTGTCCTCCATGCCGAGCTCTACCTCTCGAATACCGGATATACGAACATCTCGATCGTAGGTGGCATCGGGCAAATACCTGGGATCTTCACGTACCGGTCACGCGACAAATTAGCGTTTTTGCCGAAATGATCAGTACTTGTGGCTGATTCGTTCGAGCATGAGAGCGTCCGGAGCGCGGGACATGTCGTACTCGTTGGACAATGCGGCCGATACGGGACGTTGTGGCTCTATATCACCAAGATCATACGAATGATCGGATACCTCGGACGAATCACGCTATTCCGCAAGCCGTATTAGGCTCTGGTATCGAACACAGCAAAAACGGGTACGCCCGTGTATCCGAAAAACACAAATCCGGGCGAATCGCCCGGATTTGTTCGTTCTGTCCTATTTCTTCATCGGCTTAACGAGATGTTCGTCCGCGGCACGTCCGATCACGACATGCAGCAGTGTCTGTAACACCGAATACGATCCGAGCATCGATATGAGTGCGAAGTGATTTTGCCCGAATGCGTGGGAATCATCGAGTCCGAATGGCTCCTCCACAATAGTGAGCCTACTCGGATTGCCCTCATCACGGACAAGCCGCTTTCGCATAACGCTGAAGTTCGGTCCGTTTCCGGCCTTGGTTCCAGCTCCCCATGCCTCGGCGATCTTGAGCGAGGCGAGAGTCGCCACCATCTTGAGTCAGAAAAATTTTGGCGTATCGAAGAATGGACCAAAGAGTCTGCGAAGAGAGGCGTACGCGTTCTTCTCGCTTGCGAGATACGCGGCGATATTATCGGCCACGCTCGAGAACACTCCGAACAACAGGTTCGATACCGCGCTCTTCTTTTGTGTCGCCGATACTTTGGTTCGGATCGATTCGGTTCCATGCTCGTCTGATGCTGATTCCGGAAAGAATGATTCCACGAGCGACTGTACTGTGCGAGCGAGGGCCGGTACGGCCGGAAGCTGGGTGAAGAGTGCGTACGTCACCTCTCTCGCACTTTCGCTGAGGCCGTTGAGCACGTTGCCGATCTGTTTGAAAAACGGGAATCGTTCAAGCTTGGTCGCATGAGACTCGTGCGACTCCGTGTGTCACTCCGGTGAGTGCGAACCCGGAAATCGAAACGTATCGACCATCGCCTGGAGCGTCTCTTTCGGGCCAGTCATCGCATCGAGAAAGGCAAGCATATCGACACCGGAAGCATTGCCCCCATGCTCGTCCATTTCGAAAAATGACTTGAGCGTATCCGCCGGTCGCGTGTCTTGGAGCTTCGACCCGAGCTTGGAAAGAGCTCCGAGCAAGGCCGCATGGGAGCGAGCATCAGCATGGGAAGAATTTGCCAAGTCGGCATCGGCTACCCGAGGATGAAGCGGGTCCGCAGCCGCCTCAGCCATGAACGACTCGAACAAGGCTGCCAGCTGCTGTCCATCGGCCTGTTCAGCACGGTGCAGGGCGTGATCAGCGAGACGATGAATCTTGCGTTCCATGTCAGGTGTCAGGCCATTTGCGAGAGAATCGGGCGTCAAGCCAAGAATTTCCTCGAACTCATCAACTCCTATCGACGAATCGCTTTTTTCAAGCGTGGCTATGACGTTTTCGAATTGGTTTTTCTCCCCCTTCAGACGCTGCAAGAATCGGCGGCGAAGATCGACGTAGCGACGAATATCGAGCTCCACGAGGCTCGGCTGGATCGATGAGAGTATGTCACCGATCTTTTTGAGATCTTCCGATGATATGTTGCGGTCTTGACTGCTGTCTTGCAGAATGGCCGCAATCCGTGTGGCCATGTCTTCCCCGCGAGAGAGTGCTCGTCGCTGCGAATAGAATCGACCGACCGATGACGCCAAACCTTCGGTCGCTCGAATCTGCGTTGCCAAAAACTCGCCTACAAATTCTTTCGCATCAACTCCGATTCCGAGCGAGTTTCGCAGGTACATATACACCAAAGTCAGGCTCGTAATCTCCGACATCGCCACTCCTCCGGCATGGAGGCTCGCGAGAAGGGCAGGATTACTATGGTGGTTGATTGCGGCATAGATCTCCGGGGGGTCTCCGAGAAGTGCGGCTCCTTGAGCATTGGCCGCCAGAGTCGTCACGAGCTTCATGAGCCCACTTCGGCCGTTGATGAGAGTATTGGCTTTGTCAAGAGCTCGATCGAGGATGACATCCGGACGCATGGTCTCAAGTGGGCCATTCCGGTCGGTGTCCCACTCGAGGATGATCCGAGCATATTCGCGCTCAACGATCATATGGCTCGCTTCATCCGCCATCTTGTTGGCACAGGCTGCGGATGCGTAGGTGGTAGCTACTGGCGCAACGCAGCTCGTCAAAGCAAACATATCAATCACCTGCTTGGAGAGATCTTGATCGATCTGTCTGAGTCGCTCTTTCCAGACATTCTCATCCTCTGAGAGGCGCGGGCGGTCACGGTATGTGTAGCTATTGGAGCGAACATTGTCATGGTCATGTCCGAGTGCAGTGGCTACATCACGGTCGATCATCTCCGGGTGGACATGAAGCGATGTAGTAGTGACATCGGAGAGAATGACGAGAACACCGACAGGCAAAAGGCCTTCGATTACTTCATGAAGCTCTTCTTTTACGATCTCTCGATCATGCTCATTTCCGAATAATCCCAGTACTGCCATGCGGAAAGTTTGAGCAGACATCATTCCAGTAGCCGAATCGAGGTCGAACGGTTGTCCCTTGGCAAATCCACGCCAACCGACGAAATACCCGAATGCGGCAACGACCATGCTGGCCGTGGCAATGTCAATCACACTTCGCCCTTCGGTTGCTTCTTCCACAATTGCCAATGCCTCTTCTGTGCGTCGTTTTGTCTCGGATGCTTGTGTATCAGACATTCCCGCACCCATGACCGTGATTCAGGCAGCAGACGCTGCGAGCTTCTCGAGGAAGCTGCGTCGATTGATTTTTTGACCACCTCACTCCGGGCGTGAATCGCTATCGTTTCGTATATCCATAGGTATCTCAAAAAAATACAAGTGGTGATGATAGTGATCATATTCCATCTGTCAATATTTTGTGTACGTTACCTATCGTACAAGCAACGAAACACTCGTCAGTAGGTTTTGCGAGAAAGAGATTCGCAAATCCGATATCCTCGACGATGTATGTTAGGATTTTCGTAAGACGATCTTCTTACCTCATGCGGAAGAAGCCATGAGGGTATTCGCGTAATACAGAGCATCTTCCACGAGACC
>DDBV01000032.1:11609-11805 GCA_002335145.1 Patescibacteria group bacterium UBA2023 | reverse complement strand
ACGATCAGCCGTGGAGTTATTCGTACTCGATCCTCCACCACCTCCGCCACCCCCACCACCTCCGCCTCATCCGGACGTTGAGGAGCTTCCGGATGTGGAAGATGAAGAAGAGAGCGAAGCAACCGCAAAATACGAGAGGTGGTTCGTTGAGAAGCTACAGAGTTTCGCACCCGAGATGACACACGTTGCGGAAGGG
>DDBV01000032.1:0-11281 GCA_002335145.1 Patescibacteria group bacterium UBA2023 | reverse complement strand
GAATGTGCCACCGCTCGCGGAAAGTCCGACTCCGTCCTCGGCCCCCACTGCAATGGTCTGGAGAATGGTTCCAGAATAGGTAGTGACGGTAACAACTCCGTTCGAAGTAGACTGTGTATCGAGCGCGGAAACAAGCACGCGAATATCGGCAGACACTGCGGCGTCCGGGTGAGACGAAGCGATGAGACGCGGAGCATAGAGGATTCCGGACCATGCGGATCATTCTACTGTAATGGATGCGATATTCGAGAACGCGAGGCTTCCCGTGAGGGCATCTGTATTGGCAGGGTCGCTCGCGAGGGAAAAGACGACTCCAGAGAGCGAAAAGACTGATGATACTGGCACGGTAGAACCTGTAAGCGAGATCGCTCAGGATCCGGTCGCGGGAGTGGGCGGCGTTACTGGATCGGCAGCCGTATAAAACGATCCGGTCGCCGAGGATGAATTCCCAAAATTATCCGAGAGATTGATGCGGTAGTCATAGCGCGTTCCGGATACTAGTCCTGAGAGGGTCGCGCTTCCTGTATTGGTAGACCCGGTCTCGACCGAGATAGGAAACGATCCAGCATTCGTGTATGATCCGCCCGTACCAACCGTCACGGAGCCGGTCGCGGTCCCGGGCGTATAGTGAGTATCGGTAAAGGCAAATCGGATGATTGCGGAATCCCGACCAATATTCAATACATCCTGGTTACCGATCACGGGCGCATCGGTCTCGTAATCGGACGCTATGGAGAATGAGAGCGTCGCGCTATTGAGTGAGGTATCGGTGACGACGAGCGTATAAGACCCCGGCACAGTCACCGTGGATCCAGATGAAAACGCCCCTCCATTCAGGAGCCCCACCCCTTCAGTAAATCCGAGCGTCACAGACCCTGTGTAGTATGTCCCATCTACGGCACCCGTGAGGTATGGAGCGGCACGATCGAGCTCATTCACAGAAGTATCGTCGAGCGTAACACCATCGAATACTCCGCCGATCTGTGGCGCATCGTATGTCCCGTAGGTAGACGGCGCGAATGTAATAACCGCCCCAGTAGAACCCGATGCTGATCGCGAAAGAATCGTGCTTCCCCCGACCGTGAGCCCATCGAGGTCCGAGATGTCGGACAGTGGGGATGTAAAAGAGAGAAGGTACGACTCGATATAGGGAGAATCCGCATCTCCGATCGTCTCGGCGGAGGCAATGGTATTGACCGCGATAATGCCGACTGTCACCGAGTTTCCAACCGATTGGGCTGATCCGTTGAGAATCGAGACCGTCTTGCTCCCGGCCGTAGCCGAGGGGGTGATACGATAGGTAAAATCGACCCGTGAGGTACAGGGCGCACCCGCCCCACTATAGGAGAACGCATAGCGGAAATTCCCGTCGCTCGCGTTCGAGAGAGAGTACCCACACGTGCTATTGGAGTTCGATGAAACATACTCGAATCCCGACGGCATATTGATAGAAAGTGTATCCGCTGTGGGTGATCAGGAGTTCGTCACGATCGCTGTGATACGGAATGACACGAGCGAATTTGCATTGCTGACGCCGGTGAGACTCGAGAGTCCTCCAGTGGCCGATGCTCATTGATTCACGATCATCGTGGGCGCGACCAGGTATGCCGCATCGGCCGATCCGCTCTGCAAGACAAACGAAAAAACAAAGAGCGCGAAACCCGCGAGAAAGCGGAGAAAACGGGAGAAGTACTGCATGGCTCTTATTTGGCTAGGACGCGAAAAGTCGACTCAGGAACTCAGACGATCTCATTCGGAAGCATAATATTAAGAAAATACGTTCCGGGGTCAAGCCCCTCCGGAATCTCCACCACCATTACACGATCATTGATCCTCGTGAATTCCGTGCTTTTGAGAATGTAGGTATTGTTGAGCTGAATAGAGACGACGCGATCGAATCCGCGTCCTTGGAGTACGAGATTGACAGCATGCTCATTATCGAGGGTGTCAGGCGTGATGGCATGTACCTCTACGCTGCGATCCGGGTAGTCCGCGAACCGGAGAGAAAGATCCGTAGGGCGCAGGAATTGTGAGTCGTATTCAAGCGCGACAAAATAATCACCTGCCGCAAACTCGCGAGCGGAAAGCGCGATGAAGGATTCATTATCAACCCGTCGGACCGGTACGCGCCGATCCCCCACAACGATGCTCGACACCCGAAGGGCCGTCTCCCCGGAGAGCTTCAACAAGTGATCGGTCCGTGGATCGAGGGGCATAGAGGTACCGATTGGGTGGTCGTTTTCGAGTAACCCAACCTGCGGATGGGCCGGAATATCGGCTGAGCCCGACAGAGAGATGCCGGAAGATGCCTGAGCAGGTGTCTCGGGGGGATTTTCAGATACGATCGAATCGGTGGTATCTCCGGATGATATGACCGAGTATGTGAGCCAATCTTTCGGATCGAAAGGAGATTCATTGCTTTGGGATTTCGCCACGACATCAATCCGAACGCCCGAAGCCTCGGAGAGATCGGCTATGCCGTCACTTCCGACTGGCTTACCATCGACAGAAACGGAGCGCACTTCGAACACATTTTTTATTTCAGAAAGATCAAACCGAACACGGGAAGTACGATCTGAGCGAATAATGTAGTAGTATTGGAGCTCATCACCCTTCTGGAACGGGACGCTTTCAACGTATTCAGTATCCCACGAGACGTTACGTACGAGTGCTGTGACAGAGGTGTCATTTCATACAAGCGAAGCCTCGGGATTCGTCCAGTGCCATGCGGCCAAAAAAATCCCCACACACACAACGAATATGAGAGCGAGAAAACCGTATCCGCGCATGAGAGAAAAGATGGGCTAGTACGCGTAGATGCTCACGTTGGTGGAGACGGTGTTCGTGCCGTCATTGATGGTAATCGTAATGGCGTACGGATTCGTTGCCGGGTCGGAGGACGGCGTGAGATGCGTGAAGTGGATGTACGCGCCGGAAGCACTATCGTATGATGATATTGTACCGCTCGTGGGATTCACGTAGCCATACTGGGGCGTAACAGTATATGTCACCGATTGCTTTTCGTACTCGGTGAAGTGAATACTGTAATTCTGCGATGAATTCTTTGGCAGAGGATTTACGTCCACGTCCGGATTTCGACCAATAACAGCTGGTGGAAGATTTGCCCCCTGCACGACCGCGGTAATAATAACCTTCTGATTGGCCGAGACGGTCCAGAGCATTGTCGCGGACAATGTGACAAGTCCAAGAATAAGAAAAAATCGTTTCATAGTCGATCGGGGTTAACGATCGTTCGAACGTGCCATCTCTCGCATAATCTCGCGACGCATGCGCTCGCGGGACCGAGGTGCCCAGTACAGTATATACACGAGGATTAGGACCAGCACAAGAGCAAACCCGGCAATAACGAAGTAGTTGTAGTCGACATACCGCTCCTCGTATCGGATGGAGAATGCCTTGGATTCACGAAATTCGCGGACTTGTTGATCTTTTCCGGCGTAGGAAAGAAAGAAATTCGCCGTGAGATCCTTGGTGACAGTGCGGGTCTTGACCGATTCCCAGAACTGGAGAAATTTTTTCTGATCCTCGGCCTTCTCGGCGTAGTAATCTGCCGGAGTACGGAAAAAAACAGACTTCGTTCCGTTATCATTGAGGACTTGGTAGGCGAATCCTTCCCATGGGGATTTGAATTTTCGAGTGGTTCCCGGCAGAACATCTCCCCCGACATCGTTGATCGGAAGATAGTCGACAATCTCATCGCGAATGAAGGCTCCAGCCTGATTCATGACCGTCTGTTTGCCGATGCCAGTAAGTTTTTGGCCATTCTCATCGACAATCTCAATACGTCCGGTCGGGCTCAGGTGGGTGTTTCCGGAGTTGCTGAATGCTGTCTCAAATGAAATGGGGAATTGCTCAAATACATCCGGGTACGTGAGAGTCCCGTCAGCTCCAGCAAAGCCAACATTATAGGACGTTGGCTCTCCTGAGACGCGGATCTCCCCCGAGACCTCCACCAGCACGAGGACTCCGAGGCGTGCTACGGCAGCAACGGTCTCCTGTACGGGCTGATCAGACGCGAAGAGTGCGGCCCCGTAGTGCCCTCCTGGCTCGGCGTTCGATGGAACATCGATGCGGATTACAACCTCTCGGGTCTCGCCGGGCGAGAGTGTGAGATTCTTGTCCGGAATGTTGATCCATCGTGCCAAACTGTATGCATCGGACACCTGTCGATCGGTCGGAATAAAGGTTGGCCGACCGGAATCGTCGGACGCGAAGAAATCCTCGACCGAGGTATAGAGCGTCTCGGCACCTGTACCAGTATTTCGCAATCGGATCGTCCGAGTGAGCGAAGTACCGGGATCGGCCGAGAGTTCGAACTTAAGAGGCGATACCTCTATGGAGGCGAATGCTGGGGTCGAAATCATGAAAGCTGCAATCGAAGCGAGCAATCATGTCACAATCAAACGCAGGAGCCGTACCGTCATAGCGAAAGGTAAGGGGAAACGCCCGCATAGTACGCATTTTCAAGAGAAACACAACCCTACGAATCGAAAAACCTCTTATAGATCATGCGCGAGACGATGCGGAGGGCGTTGAGATTCTTTTGGCCCTTGCTTAAGGAATACTCATCGTACCGAATATTGACGGGGGTCTCAGCATAGGAAAGCTGATTCCGGACGAGTTCGTCAATCAATTCGGATGCATATTCCATACCATCCATGGTAAGACGAATGCTCCGGATCGCTTTTACCGAAAGAACTCGGTAGCCATTGTGAGCATCTGAGAGACGGACACCGGAAAACCCCCACGTGAAGAGTCGCCCACCCCATAGAACGATCCTCCGGAGGATGGGCATGTGACTCGCGGAACCGAGCGACCTCGATCCGAGCCAAACATCTACCTGCGGACGCTCGCGCATACACGAAAGAAAATTCTCCATATCCGCAATGTCCATTTGCCCATCGGCATCAAACGTAACAACATGAGTGATCCCGAATGACTGAGCATTGCGCCGGACGAACTCAAAGCCCGTCTCAAGTGCGGCTCCCCCGCCCCGATTGAACGGATGCCGGAGATAAAATATATCGTTTCTTCCCGACAAAAGCGACTCCGTCGCATCGGTACTGCCATCATCCACTACGAGCACGCGCGAGTACCCGGCCGAGAAGATCGAATCAATCGTCGACCCAATGCGTTCAGCTTCGTTATAGGAACGGACGAGGAAGAGGAATTCTGGCATGATGGAGGGGTCGGTATGCCTGGATTCTATCGGGAACGCGCGCGATTGCAAGCATCTAATTCCGCAAGACGATGTCCCGCACGAGTAGCTGAATCCGTGTCCGACCGCGAAAGTTCGTTCTCTCGACCTCGATGACGAGATCGAATCGCACTCCAGAGCGTAATGTCCGGTACGAATCGCCAAATCCGAATGCAACGATCTCTCCATCGTCCGGAAGGCTCCGGTGTCTGAATTTCAGGTGTTTCAGAGAATTTCCGAGGTATGATATTTCTTCGGGGAGGAAGTCTTCGAGCAGGAAGAGTGGCTTTTCATTCCCGCGACCGAAGGGTCGAAACGAATCCACAAGATCAGCGAGATTCCCATTCACCGATTCCATGGGCACGGCTACGGCCCGGAGAGTCCTCATGGGGAGAGGATCGGGCAGGAGCTCTCCGACCCGCACCGAAAATGCCTCGCGAAAAGCGTCGTACCGATCATGAGCGATAGTGAATCCTGCCGCTTGTCGATGCCCACCGAATGCCACGAACCACTCGCGAAACTCCTCGAGAACCCCCACAAGATCGAACCATTCTGGCCCCCGGCAGCTCGCTACCATATTTTCTCCATGGGAACAGAGGCAAATCGTTGGTTTGTCGAATCGGTTGGCGAGCCGCCCGGCAATAAGACCAATGATTCCATGCGGCACATCCGACGAATCCCAGAACACGGCCGGACGCGATCCATCGACCACAGCAAGCGCGCTCGCGAGGTACCGCTCGGTCTCGCTCTTACGGCGTTCGTTGATCTGTTCGAGGTCCGAGAGGATAGGATCGAGCGAATCCTCCCCAGCAAGCAGTGCTCGCAAAGCGAGATACGGCGAACCGAGCCGGCCGGCAGCATTGATTCTGGGGCCGACTTGAAACCCCACCACATCGGCATCAAGCGGATTCTGGAATCGCCCCTCCACCAGTCGTGCGAGCCCCGGATGCTCGCTCTTCGCCATGCTCTTGAGTCCGAGAGTTGCGATTGTGCGGTTTTCTCATACGAGGGGCATGCAGTCGGCGATCGTGCCGAGCGTGGCGATATCGCAATAACGTGCGAGCTCACGGCGGACACGGGCCGGATCGTGCGGATAAAGCCGGAGCAGGCAAGCATGCAGAAGCTTGAATGCAACACCCGATCCTGCCAGATGCGGAAACGGGTAGGAAGTGCCGGGCAAGCGTGGATTGAGGAGAGCCACGACTTCCTCCGGTACGCGCTCCGGAACATGATGATGGTCCGTCACAATGACATCGATCCCTCGGGCTACAGCTCCAGCAATAGTGTCTATGTCACGGGTTCCGCAGTCCACAGTAATCACGAGTCCCACCTGAGCTTCGGCGAGATCCGGCAGAAAATGCGGCTTGAACCCGTATCCGTCTTTCGCACGATCCGGGAGACGGTATGATATTTCGACTCCGTGTCGGTGGAAAAATCGCACAAGAAGTGCGGTAGAAGAAATGCCATCGACATCGTAATCACCGAATACAACAACACGCTCATGGCGGTCACGAGCGAGAAATATCCGCTCTACCGCTGCCTCCATGCCAGGAAGCAGGAATGGGTCATGCAAATGACCGAAGTCCGGCGAGAAAAACTCGGCGGTATCCGCAACATTGCGCGCCACCATGAGTTCCTCGCGTAAACGGTCTATGGACCGAAACCGGGAGGAAACTTCTACGTGCTGGCCGAGGATGGATCGGTTCATGCTGGATCGATATGATGCTGGTAGTACAGGCACTTCGGACGCAGTGGGCAGTCTCCACATCGGGGCTTACGGGCGAGACAGCGATAGCGTCCGAAGAGGACGAGCGGGTGGTGGATGGTATGTTTTTGATCCTCGGTAAATCGACGCTCTACCTCGCGATCGGTTTCGAGCGGTGTCTTGGTGCGTACGATTCCGATACGATTGAGAACTCGATGAACATGCGTATCAACCCCAACGTACGGACGATCGTAGAGGACGCCGAGCACCACCTTGGCGGTTTTCATCCCAATACCAGGCATCGCCACGAGTGAATCGAGATCATCAGGCACTACGTCCCCGTAACGCTCATGCAGGATCTTCGCCGTGGCGTGAATATGCCGTGCCTTATTGCGGAAAAAATTGACGCTCCGGATCATTGGCTCGAACTCGGAGAGCGGAAGAATCGCCAGATCTGCACTCGATCGGACTTGAGCGAAGATCGGCGGCGTAACACGATTGACCTGCTTATCTGTGGTTTGTGCCGAGAGCATGACCGCCATGAGAAACTGGAACGGCGTCTCGTAGACAAGCTCCGTCCGAATGTCGGGAAATTCTCGTTCTATGGCAGCGAGTATCTCGTTGAGACTATCGTCCTTCGGTGATTTCATAGGCGGCACCACGTGAATAGATCGTCTGTTTGTCGGGAGAAAGAATGACCGGAACAATGGTGTCGCACGCAACGATACCAGCGGTAAAGTCTGCCCGGTACCGGCACGGACAAGAAGAGCACGACACAATAATCCCGAGCATATACGGTCGCCCGGCGAGACGATTCTGTTGGCAGAGATTCGTCGGGAATACGGACGGAAGCGATACATCGGAGCCGGTGTCATCGATTACCGGAACCTCAGGGCACCCACGGAGCGAGCGCAGACCGTAGACTCGAGGGCACGCATCGTCAATATTGAGCGTGCCATCATCGTCATAGTCATCGTTATCTCTCACAGAGACCGAGACGGACGCGTATCCCGTATTCCCCACGGAGTCTCGAACCGAGAGCGTAACGAGACGCGTACCGGTGGTCACATAGGCATGTGTCGGTGCTGCTTCGGAGGCAGTTGTCCCATCGACAAAATCCCATGCGTACGAATATGGCCCGACTCATCCGGAGACAACGGATGAAAAGATGACATTCTCATCGACCATTGGGGAGAGTGGATTTGCCGATACCGTCACGGCAAGTGCATTGAGAGCCCTACACCGTCCTTCGGTCGAGCATGTGCGCGTATCGGAAGAGCTACACGCAAACCCGGCCGGACACGAACACACACCATCCGCGCAGGGCTGGAGACCGCTCTCATCAGTGCGGTCGGATACATTCGGACACGCAACCTGAAAATCAGCCGAGGCATCGATGACGCCGGAAGGATCGATCGCTTCGACATGTCCGAGCCAGACCGAAGAGCAAAGATCAAGTCCAGACAAGCTGACCCCATCATACTCGCGCATCTCTCCAGAGAGACTACGGAGCGTCCAATGATACCGATCATCAGATGCGGAAGATACCACCGAGAGAGAGACACTCCCGTTGTTATACTGAGTGTTTGCTGCGAGCGATTCGCTCGCTCAAGCCCTGGATCCCCCTCCCGTGGAAGATCCGACTCCTCATCCGGCATTGTTTCCGGTGATACCAGGAGCGTCCTCGGTATCCTGCTCCGAGTTCGAGCGATTCGTCCGAAATCGATCATCCGAATCAACATTCCCTTCTTCACAGAGGCGGGATTGGAGTATCTTGGCAGCCATCCGAGCAAACTCTGCGCGATTGATGTATTCGTTTGGCGATACCCTCCCCTCATCGTCAGCCGCGATCAACTCAAAATCAATGGCACGCATTGCATAGCCGTACCAGTAGTCAGACACATCCGAGAGTACATACCGATGCTCGTAGTCGTTCGCGTTGCGAATTTCATCCCAGAAACCAGCGTGCCGCAGGAGGACAGCTGCTGCCTCTATGCGGGTGATATTGTTCATTGGACAAAACGGGACGCTCCCGTAGGTCGTACCGTCTTGGCACGAAGTCCGACCAGAATCATCGAGGACATATCCACGCACAACCGAAAGGGATTCGGCCCGAGCAATACAGTAGAAGTTTTCATTCTCGAATCCGACATCGGGAAATACTGGGGAGGTGTACGAAAGAATGAGATTTTGGTCGGGACGCAAACACTCTTCGCACCCCACTTCCATGACAATGCTCGTAAAGTCATCACGGGCGATGAGCTCGCGCGGACGGAAGAGGTGGCTTCCGTCATCCCCAATGATGCCCTGCTCGTAGAGTGTCTCAATAGATTCGTATGAGATATCCCCCGTTGAAACGTCTGTGAATGGAATAGAAGCCTCCGCCGGCGCGAACGACAAAAGTCCGAGAAAGAGGAGAAAACCATTAGCGAGAGGACGGAACATTCGAAGCATGAAGAAATTGATCGGTATTTTTGTGCTGTCCGGGCAAGTATAGCACGATTCTTACAAAATGAAAAAGAAGCTCAGGTACCGGAATTATTCTACGGTCACGCTCTTTGCGAGATTCCTCGGTTTGTCTACGTCGCGGCCGAGCGCAACGGTCATATGATATGCGAAGAGCTGGAGCAAGACTGTCTGCACGAACGGCACGAGCTCGTAGATGGCATCCGGGTATCGCAGCACTGCATCATACCCATCCTCTGAGGCCCGATCGCTTATGATTCCAATGACAAGACCCCCACGAGAACGCACCTCCTCAAGCGAGCTGAGATTCTTGGCATGCAGTGGTCCGTCAGCATTGAGTAGGATCGTCGGAAAATCTGCATCTATCAGCGCGATCGGACCGTGCTTGAGCTCTCCAGAAGAATACGCTTCAGCGTGGCGGTATGTCAGTTCCTTGAGCTTGAGTGCTCATTCCAGTGCCACAGGCAATTCGAGAGTCCGCCCAAGGTAGAAGAAATCTTCGTACCGGGCGTACTGTCGAGCAATCTCCTCGATCCGGTTCGAGCGACGAAGCGTATCGGAAACAAGCTCCGGAATACTGGAAAGTCCGGAGAGAATCCGTGAAGATTCGGCAGTATCAAGCGACCGGGCATTACCGAGAGCCACTGCCATAAGCAAAAACGTCGCGATCTGCGCGATGAAGGCTTTGGTTGAAGCTACTCCCACCTCCGCGCCCGCACGGGTATGGAGTCCGGAATCCGTAAGTCGGGAAATACTCGACCCCGGCACGTTGACCACGCCGAAAGCATATCCTCCGCGTTTCTTCACGAGCTTCAGACATTCGAGCGTATCGGCTGTCTCTCCGGATTGGGAAACGAAGATGAAGAGCCGATCCTTCTCTACGAACGGACGAGCGTATTTGAACTCGGCCGAGATCACCACATCCGTCTCGATTCCCGCAAGATGCTCGAAGTAGTATTTCCCAACCATGCCAGCGTACGAGCTCGTACCGGAAGCTACGATGGTAATTTTACGAATATCGCGTCGAGCAAGCTCCTCCAGAGATGGATTCTCCAGAGAGAGGTTATCGGCAGATAGTCGTCCGGACAAAACATTGCGAATCACGTCTGGTTGCTCGTGGATCTCCTTGAGCATAAAATGTGGATAGCCTTCAAGCTCAGGAGCATGGATCTCGATCGATGGAATTTCCCGACCGCGTGTCGCGCTCATTCCCCCATTGCGAATGCGGTACTCCTGTCGGTCGGCCACGAATATATCACCATCCTCAAGGGTCACGAATTCGGATATTTCCGAACCGAAACTGCGCGAATCACTCGATGCGCACGTCCCGTGATCCGAGAATCCGAGCACAAGCGGGCTCCCGCGCTTGGCCCCGAATATCCGATCCGGGTGGCGAATGTCAACAAATACGAGGGCGTAAGCTCCATCGATACGCGCGACAAACCGGTCGAGCAAGTCGAGCGTAGAAAGATCATCCGATGATTCCCGTGCGATCTTCGCGAGGAGGTTCACGGCGACTTCGGAGTCGGTCTGTCAGTAGAATATAATCCCTTCGTCTTCGAGTTCACGGCGAATCGTACGGTAATTCTCGATTATACCGTTATGCACGGCGTAGAATCGTCCGTCTCCCGACCGATGGGGATGGCAATTTTCTTCGGATACTTTCCCGTGTGTCGCCCATCGGGTATGACCGATTCCAATGCTATCGAGGCGATTTCATTCGGCATCCAGTCGATTCGCCAAGAGAGCCACCCGACCGACCGATCGCACGAGCGATGCATGTCCCGAAGCATCGAGCGTACAGACTCACGCGCTGTCGTAGCCGCGATATTCGAGACGTCCGAGTCCGCGCACCACCGTGTCAGCAGCCGATTCGCGGCCGAGATAGCAGA
>DDBV01000036.1 GCA_002335145.1 Patescibacteria group bacterium UBA2023 | reverse complement strand
CTTCCCGGAACCCCCGGAGCAGGATCGCCTGTGCTCTCGGCAAGTCCGGTTGCCCGACCAGCCGAATGGAGGACGTTCGTTGGAGATATGCACGATCTTTCCCGACGCTGGACGTATGTGAATGATGTCCAGAGCGACCGGAACATTGTTGATTTCGATGCTGAGGACCTCTCCGAGGCATGGAATACGAACGAAGTCCGTGCCGTGCTTACATCGGATGGAGTACGTCTCATGCGCGATGAGAAGAACCACCACCTTATCGCGTTTGCGGATCTCAATAAGAGCCAGTTCGAGCGGTTTGCTCCTGCATCGCTCCAGCAGAAGGTGAATGATATGGAGCTCATTCTCAAGGCGGCTGTCGCCTACGACTCGGCCGAATCCGGGGGAACATCCCGGACCCCGAAGAATCTCTATGAAGACTTCCGTGTCGCGCTCGAAGGGTATGCCCCGGGGAAGGAATCGGTATTGGAGTCGGTCATGAGCAATGCTGCGATCGCCCTCGATGAGCGACTTGGCGGAATCATGACGACGATCAAAGATTTCCTTTCCAGTGGTACAGCTCACAGCGTGAAGGATATTCTCGCGCAGTCTGATCCGAATGCTCGCAAACGCATGTCTCACGAATGGGCTCGGTACTTTTCGCATGCCGTTACCTCCCAGACGATCCTCAATGATCGCTTCGATGATGTGACAGAACTCGTCGGCTCGAAGATGACCGATGCCGATTTGACCGCGATTCAGGCCATGCTCGGCGACTATGGAAGCAGCGCGGTGGACAACTTTGTCGGCGGTATTCGCAATCCCTCGGTCATCGCCGATCCTCAGCAGCGCGCCGCATGCGAGCGAATCGCCCAGATATTCCAAAAATATCCTGCGAACGAGCGAGATAAGGCGATCGGAATCTTCACGAAAAATATCTACGACAAGATCGTTGGTCTCAGTAGTGAAGCGACTAAGTACCTTGAAGTCCACAAACAGGATCACCATGAGGCAATCCGCACGAAGGTGAACGAAGTGTACGGTATTGACATAAATCGTATTCCCGCCGACCGCTCCACGCTCAATGACCGAGAACGTCAGGCTGCTCAGGCATGGGACGCTGCAGAGCGCGCCACCGCTGCCAATGTCAAGGCGGTCTTTGCTCTCACCGCAGTGAAGAGTGGTATCTTCGATGCAGCTGTCGGACTCGCCGTACAGAATGACTCGATCAAGCGATTTCCAGATGCTGAGATGTATGCGAGCATCGAAGGGAAGCTCGGAGACTGGAACATCTCGGATTCGACCTGGGATATGGGAGTGAGTACGCTCGCGTTCATTTTGCCCGAGATCATCGGTATGGCCGTGGGTATGGGAGTGGGATACGCTGCCATCCGTCTCGGCTCTGGCATACTGCGTGGCACGAGCGGTCTGCGTGCCGCCCGTGCCGCCGCTCAGGGCGGACGACTCGGGAATATGGTCCGACTCGGAGCTGAGGGCGCGGTGTACGGATATACGACGTACGAATTCGGTCGCGGAATTCCGAATGTCCTCAATGGCCGACCGTGGTATGAAGGCTTCGATAGCCGTGAGCTTGCGTTCAATGTATTGCTCGGAGGACTCTATCCCGGCGTCCACGCAATTACCAACAAATTCAGTCCGTTCAATCGCATCTTGCTCGGACAGGGGCTCGGGAGCAAGACCATCCGATTCGCGGGGAACACGATGATCGATACTGGTATCGTGATGGCCGGTGGGTATACGGTCGATCTAATGTTCGGCGCAGGGGACTGGGCGGAAAACGATTTTTTCCAGGTGCTCGCTATGATGCCGCTCATGCGCATTGGTATGAATCTCTCCGCCGGTTCGCGGTATCGATTTCTCGTAGAAAAGGGATCGGATGGCAATCCGGCGATGCGTGTCCTCGACCCGAAGAGCGCGCTCGTATCCGATGAGATCGTTTCTTCGCTCAAGTCGCTCAATGATGCTCCCGTAGGTCTCGAAATTCGTTTCCCGGGGAGCACCGTTGTCAAGCTGCCGAACGATCAATTCCGCGTCACGCCCGCGGGAGGAGGAGGACACTACGATGTCTCTGTCGGTAACTTTTTTAATCCCAAGCGTTGGAGCGGACTGCTCGCCGAGGTTCGTCGTCATATCCCGGCTAATACCACCCTCTCGGGAGCGGATCTCGCCATGATGTCCGAATCCCGCATGGCGGCCAAGCTCGCCCGCGAACTCCCGGACTCCGTGGTGCTCGCCCGCGGATACCACCTGAAGATCGATAATCCCACCGCGGCGGCCGCTGACTGGCGGTACACCGTGAAAGACTCGTCCGATCGGGTTATCGTGTCCAGCGTAGATCGTGCCGCGCTTGAGAGATTTGCGACCGATGCCCGCGGTCATGGGGCCAGTATCATGACTCAGCTCCGCAGCGGCGCACCCGAGATTCATGACGGTCCGATCCGCGCGGTCGTGACCAACCCGGATCAACTCGATGAGACTCTGCGTCTGTGCGATGTGTACCACAACAACGTGAAGATTGCTTCCGGTATCCCCATCGCGGAGGTCGATGTGCGCCTCAATCGGGTATTTGCCCGGCTCGATGACGCTCTGGTGACCAATCTCGATGATCTCGTGGGGCGTGCGGCGACTTCCAAGAGCGAATGACCGCTCTCGGTGCACCCCGATCCCTCTGCCACTCACGCGGCTCCGCTCTACGAGATCCGGCAGGGAGGGGGAGTGCTCACGGGTCTCAGTGACGCCCACGCGAAGCGTCTTCTCAATAACGGTATCCCACGAAAAACCTCCGTGGATATCCGAAATCTCCTCGATCCCGCTACGCCCGTGCCGGCAGCATCGAGTCCGGCGGGTATCGCTGTACACGGGGATATCGCGGTGCGATATGATCCTACGCTTCCGCTCACTCCCCCGGCGGGTGGTGGTCCCGTGCGAACCTATACCATTGTATACCGCGATCCCGCGGCCGGACCGACCGACCTCGTGGTGAATCTCACCCACGACCAGATGGGGGCTGTCCTCAATGGCGGGATCAATAAGCCTGCGGCCAGCACGGTCGATGACTTCATGAGCGCGGTGCGCCACTCCACCACCGATCAGCCGAGCGTGAGCATTGTACGCGGTTCTCCCGCGGGCAATATAGCGGTAGAGGCGATCGACCCCACCATTATGCCTCCTGCGAATCGTAAATTCCGTGTGAAGATCGATGGAGATGTCTATGCTGAGGGAATATCCTTCGCCGAGGTCGCGCCGCTCCTGCGAGCGGGGTCGCACCGGCCATCCATGGGTATTACCGCACTTCTCAATCCCCTGCGTGCTCCCACGCTCGCCCAGAATCATGTGACGCTCGGAAATCTCACGGTCTCCGTGGAAAATATCGGAGCACCTATGGCATCGCGGACATACCGTATCGAGTGTAATGGTCAGGAGTTCGGACGCGGGATCGACAGTCTCGCCAAGGTGGAGGAAATACTCAATGGAGCCGCAAATCTGCGAAGTCTCGATGACAAACTCGCGGAACTTGCGCCTACTCGTGGCGGTGTGCCGATCGAACGCAAAGTTACCATTGACGGACAGGTCGTACGTCGGCTGCCGGACGGGACTTACTCCATGAAGACGCGCAACGGAGTACAGTCTGCAATGACCCGAGAACAGGTGGTATCCGAGCTCGCGATTCGCCATCGAGCCTCGACCATGCTCTTCGGAGTGGATAGTCCTTTCGTCTCAAGCTCTGTCAGTCGCATTATCCAGCGTCTCGATCGCGAGAGCTCGGTAGAGCTTGTATTCTCCGGTCACACCGTGAAACTCGAGCGTCTCGCTGACAAAAAAATCAAGATCTCCGGTGGACCAGCTGGAACGCCCGACTCCGCGCCGCTTAGCACTTTCAATCAGTCTGAGATCCGCAAAGAGATCGCTCGCCGTGCAGGACTCGAAGCGAACGGTCAAAAATTCCTCGAAGAAAATGCTCCGGCTATCTTCGAGCGGGCATTCCGCAATATTTCCACCAGAAGTGTCGCTGATGTCGTTGGCCCTGCGGGGACGGAATCGATCCTCTCCAAAATCAAGAACGGAAAATCGGCGGAAGTGGTGAAGAATTTTCTCATCGGAAACAAGATCGGTGACTCCATACCGTTCGCGAATCTCGTGCGAACGCCCACAGAGTCTGTTCCTGGGAATGGAAACAAGATCAAGACATTCATCTATACCGTCCTTGCCGGAGGGCTGAAGACAGAATCGGTTGGAGGACTTATCGTCAAGGCTCCGCTCATGTACTTCGCGAGCGGTATTACCACCAATCTGGGAGACGCGGTATGGGAGCGAATCAAAGGAGATGCCGACCAGAGTGGTGCCGACTCGTTCGGAGAGCACTACATCGGAATGCTCGCGCTCGGACTCTCGCACAATGTCATTGCCAAGATCATTGCGACTCTCGTCGTGACGGCCGACTGGTCCAAATTTGACGGAACTACCCCCAACGACCTCATGAATTTTCTCGGATCGTATATCGACCAGGGAGGAGAGCGACTCGTTCAAGAAGCTCTCACACTGATTGGACACATCTAGTCTATACCCGATGGCGAGGTACACCCTCCCGCCATGTCACCTCACGCGAACGCGATACTCTACGAATACCAAAATATGGACGAAAAACTCTCATTCTCCTCTACCGAGCTTGCCCGCGAACTCGGCATGCCTGAATCCGATGTAAACGAAATCATGTCGGGCACCGAGCGCGCGACATTCGCGAGTCCGGCGACACTCGACACCCTGAAAGCCGAAATATCTGGACAGCGAACGGAGGCTGATAAGCGACTCGCGCTCCAGCGGGCACGAAGCGAGAAGCGCGTGAGCATTGGAGCGGTGGCCATAACGAACGATGCCGCCGGTGCCGCGGCATCCGAACGTTCCAGGTTCGAACGCTGACAACTCGCCGGATCTGTCGCCGCGACCGTAGCCGTGGGCGAAGCAGCGAGGCGACTGGCTCACTGAGATGCTGCTGGTGCGGGTAATGCTCTGCGCGGAGCGAGGGAAGCGGTTCCTGGAGAAAGCGGTGCTAGAGAGAGTCTGGCAGGAGGATCTCCGGAGATCGCTGCGACCAGTATTCCGGGAGATGGTCCCAATGCGAACGATACAAAACAGGCTCTTGCTGCCGCCGCTGATACCGCCCGTGATGCAGCCGAGTGAATTGGAAAGAGTGTCATGACCGCGGGGATCGGCAACGCCATACAGTCAGCTCTGAAACCTCTTACGGATACCCTCAAATGGTTTAGTTCCGTTTTCTGAGCCTTCTTTTGAGAAATGTTCTGACCAATTTTTGAGCAGTTCTCGAGTATCTTCGGAGGATCCGACAAGAAGAATGCCGCGAATCCCGATGGCAAGACTCCCGACACTCCGCCGAAACCGGCAGAGACTCCGTTCAGGCCGATGGAAGGCGATGATCTCAGCAGGGTTTCCAACCGCATCGCCGCCGACATTGAGGGACGACTCGGGGTGAAACTCGATGAAAAGAAGCGCGAGACGCTTCTCAAAGAGATCCTTCCGAAATACAAAAATGAGATCGGAAATATCGCCTGAGATGTGCTCGACAAGAAGGAGGTGAATCTCTCCATGCTCTTCAAGACGCCGGGAATCATGTTCGGGTTTCTCTACGATCTCGTTTCCCACGATATTATTCCGATGGAAATGATCGGGTCGAGCTATGTCGATGACGGATCGAACATGGTGGCATTTGGTCTCCATGGAGTCGGAAGAGCTACCGGCGCGGATTCGCTGTTCGATATCAATGTCGGTTCATATTCGGTCGATACCATTGTAGAAGGTCTCAGGCAGCGTCTCGAGAAGGCATCGCCCGCGGAGCGCGCGGTAATAACTGGTATGCTCTGCACGCATACGGGACTCCTCACATCCTTGCTCGCAAACATTACATCCGGAGTAGGGAAGCTTGCTCTTGGAATGACCCCGCTCCAGGCTGGTCTCCCGAACGGTGCGAAGATGACGTCTGTATCATTGCTCGGATCGCAGATGGCCGTAGCCGATGACTTCGCCAAGATCGCGGCCGCGATCGAACCATCCGGAGGAGCCGTACCGGAGTATGCTTCGCAGCTTGCCGAGGCGGTTAGGACGACATCGGTACAAACGCGATTCACGGATATTTGGAATGCGACCGTGCGATCCGGAAGCATTGAGGAGCTTACGCGTGTCTCGAGTCAGATTACCGATCTGCGCGCCAAAGATTCGATCGCTGGATCATCCAAGTATCTTGAAGCGATCCAAGCCCGTATTCAATCACTCGTCTTCGGTGGGATTCCCTCGAATATGAATAGTGTGTTCGACCTGTCGCGTGAGATTGCCCGTGTGGGAGCCCCGCATACCCCCAAGGCGGTGGTTACATCTTTCCAGGAGCGGATCGCGGGGTCTACCTTGCGCGGATTCGCTGCGCCGAGAACCAACGCGAATCTCCTCATGAACCAGCTTGCTGTGTTCAGCCAGGGGCTCGATGCTCGGCTCTCCATGAGCAACTCCGTTCAAACAGCCTTCAATAATCTTTCTCAGCTCACAAAGGTTCAGCAGATTCCGGGGACGGCGCGCGAGACGATCTTCTCCATTCACAAGGACAATGTCCAGGCGTGGAACCGGAATGCCCGCATTCTCGCTCTCGAAGCCCCCGATCTCTTCGCGTCATTCATTCGTGGTGCTGGAGTGATCGCGATCGCGGGACTCTCGGGTATCGGTGCCGAGACCCCTGCGGAATACGTCAAACAGCTCGGAATGAACTTCGCATGGACATGCCGATTCGGACCTCTCGCATTCGCGCTCTTCGACCCAGAGCGTTATGGCGTGAGTCTGAGAGATGGCAAGCTCGAATTCCACAATATGACCGAGCTCGCGCTCATTACAGCGCAGACCGGAGTGGATCTCGCGCTTGGGGCACAGTTCGCAGCTCGTACCGTCTTACGTGGACAGTGGAATGTCGGAACGCTCGGAGAGTTCTCCCGATTCATCGCTCCGGTCGCGTTTGATGCTGCCGAGCTCGGCATGGCAACAGTCCGTACTGCCGCGACCGCTCAGTACCTGGCATCGGGTGTTGGTCGGACGGGGGCTGCCGCGGCAGCCCAAGAGATGAGCATCATGCGTGCTGCCGGCGGAACATCAAAATTCCTTACGACGAGTGCCGCAGAAATTGCCGCGGCCGGTTCATTCATGCGTACGGGGGCTATGCCTTCCGGTATGCGGTCGCTCTCTTTTCTCGGTACCGCAGGGGTGGTGCTGGCCATGCTCGGCATGGCGAATAGCGCGTACGCCTACGTAGATGGTAAGCTCGATCAGCAAAAACTCGAAGCATTCATTAAACAGCTCAAGGCAGAAAAGGTAATCCGCGAAGACGATTCTCTCGACTATGCCCAAGCTGGAATAATGCTTCGTAAGGCTGATCCGAGCACCATTCCTGAAGCTATGCGTAAGCGGTTCTACGATCTCACAGTCGTAAGTCTCTTGGATCCGTCCATCCGCCCAGTAGAAGGGTCGGCATCCGGCGACATGGTCAATCAACGACTCCGCGATATCGATGTCACGCGCAGTCAAGCACACCGCCCTGGAGAGCAGGTATGGTATTCCGATCTCTACAGTATGCCTTTCCAGGTCATGCACTCTGGAGACAAGATCTCGGTCACGTTTACGAACGGCCCAATCAGTCCTCACGAGAAGCGGCGTATTATCTACGCATTCAATGCTATGGGGTACGATGCCGAAGCGAATATGTCCGATGCGGCCCGACTCCAGTACCAGGCACACTGGGAGCAGTATCTCGATAAGACCCTCGGAGATAATACCGTTATGGCGAAGGAGTGCGAGGCTCGCGGAATCCCGAATCTTCAAGATGGTACTCCTGACCGCACGGCATTCATTCGTGCGTGCCGTGAAGAATATATGATCCTCGCGGGCGTGGAAGATCCGCGATCATTCCAGATGCCAGTCCGTCTTCGTCAGACCACGTAGGCTTCCTAGTCCACGATTGCGTCTCGTAGCTCGATGCGCCGATCGTCATCATGAAACTTGAGTATGTCATCTCAGACTCGGATGCCGTAGGGGCGTCCGAGTTTTTCGTAGCTGCGGAGTGTGTGTGGTAGGAGTATTGCTCGACAGATGGTGTTGAGATTCTTCCAAAGCCAGGCGAACCTTTCACGGTAGGCGTGATTTCAGACGTCAAGCAGATATTTTGTATTCTCAGTTTGTTCCTCGGCCGATACCGTGTGCCAATGATTCGCATCGAGAAAGAACCCATATGTCCCATACGGATCCCATATAGGTTTCAGGGTGGTCATCCAATACGCGAGATAGACATCGTTCTCGAGGGCGAATGTCGAGAAATCGAGTCCGCTGGTCGTGACGAAGAACGAGAGACAGAACGAGTCTCGGTGCGAATCGCGTGTCTTGCGACGAGAAAAAAGCGCGACCCAGACCGTGAGGAGTGTTCGTACGAGCCAGATACGATCCGGCTCGGTAACAATGAAGATGTCGATATCCGAATCCTCACCACTCCCGTACATCGCGACCGAATTTCCTATCGCGATCATTCGTAGTCAGGGGATCCAGCCAAGACGTTTTGCGAGGTGCTGGGTCATCTCGATACGGCGCAGATCGTCGGGAGCGGGGGAGTATATGCCATAGCCGAGTGCCGATCGGAGGGCGGGGAAGTATGATCGTAGATTCATGGGGAATGCTCTTTCATGGTATCATACGGGTTCCTTCTTGTTTCGCAAACCAACCTCGAATAGAGAATTATTTGACTTCTGATCGCGAGTTCGCTATTTTGTGCCTCGATCATTTTTCCTCCTGCCATGAAGAGTCTCGTCATCGTCGAGTCCCCCGCAAAAGCCCGCACCATCGAGAAATTCCTCGATTCCTCCTATATTCTCAAGGCCTCCATGGGGCATATCCGGGATCTGCCGGAGAAATCGCTCGGGGTGGACGTGGAGAATGGATTCGAGCCTGAGTACGAGGTGACCGCCGACAAGAAGAAGACCGTGAGCGAACTCAAGAAGCTCGCCAAATCCGCCGATCGGGTCATCATCGCGACCGATGAGGACCGCGAAGGGGAGGCGATCGGGTGGCACCTTTGCAAGGCACTCGGACTCGATGAGAAGACTACGCCGCGCATCACGTTCCATGAGATCACCAAAAAGGCACTCCTGCACGCCGTAGAAAATCCACGCCGGATCAACCTCGATCTCGTGGACGCTCAGCAGTCTCGTCGCGTACTCGATCGGATCGTGGGATTCAAGGTGAGCCCTGTCCTCTGGAAGCGCATCCGACCAGGTCTCTCGGCAGGGCGCGTGCAGTCTGTGGCGGTGCGACTCATCGTTGAGCGCGAGCGCGAGATCCGGGCATTCGTGCCCGAGGAGAGCTGGCGCGTGTATGCCGATCTTGAACACGGATCGGACACGCTCCGTGTAGAGCTCGCACGCATCGCCGATAAAAAGGCCGCCCTCGCGAAGTACGAAGATGTCCATGCGAAGCTCTCTGCTATCGGCTGGGACGCCGATGCTGCCAAGGAATCGCTCGATAAGAACGGATGGAAAGAACGATCGAGCATCTTCCGGACATCGTTCGCGCTCCGGTCTATTGTAGAGCGTCCGAGCAAGCGTTCCCCCGGCATGCCGTTCACGACTTCGCTTCTCCAGCAGGAAGCCTCGCGCAAGCTCGGATTCTCGGTCTCGCAGACCATGAGCGTTGCCCAGATCCTCTACCAGAACGGGCACATAACCTACATGCGTACCGACTCGGTCAATCTCTCGGCCGAAATCATCGCCGCTTGTCGGAAATATATCGAACGCGAGTATGGTGCTGCCTTCGTGCCGAAGACTGCCCGCGTATACAAGACCAAACAGGCGAATGCACAGGAGGCGCACGAGGCGATCCGTCCTACGGACGTGGAGCTCTCGCCCGATAAAATCAATCTTGATGGCAATGAACTGCGACTCTATCGACTCATTTGGGAGCGGACGGTCGCCTGTCAGATGGCGGACGCTGAGATCAAGACAACGACCTACTCATTCATACCGTCCGCATGGAGCGAGAGCGAGTGGACTGCCAAGGGTGAGGTCATCGCCTTTGCGGGGTTCATGCAGCTCTATATAGAATGAACCGATGACGAAGAAGGGGAGGGGGGATCGGTCTTGCCCGCCATGGAGGAGGGGGAGACGATCGACTCCAAAAAATTCCTCGCCAAACAGTCGTGGTCACGCCCGCCCGCCCGTTATACCGAGGCCATGCTCGTCAAGAAGCTCGAGAGCGAGGGGATAGGACGCCCGTCTACCTACGCGCCGACTATCGCCACTATCGTGGATCGCGGCTATGTGGAGAAGATCGAAAAACGTCTCCATCCTACCGACATCGCCTTTCTCGTGAATGACTTTCTGGAAGGGGCGTTCGCTCGGATTATGGACTACAAATTCACTGCCAATATAGAGCAGGAGCTTGATGCGATCGCGACCGGAGATGTGAAGTGGCGCGAAATGCTCTCGAAATTCTATACGGATTTCGCGCCCGCGCTCGATGCCGCGATGTCCGACAAATCCCGGATCGTGGAGGAGGTGGGCAAAGCGTGTCCGAAGTGTGCCGCGCCCCTCGTATTCAAGTACTCGAAGAGCGGGAAATTCATCGGGTGTTCGGCCTACCCGGAGTGCAAGCATATAGAAAATATCGCTGACCCCGAACGTGACGCCTACCTTGCCAAGCTCCGCGAGAAGTACGAAGGAAAAGAATGTCCGGCTGGTGGAACGATGGTTGTGAAGACGGGGCGATTCGGGCCATTTCTCGCGAGCTCCCTATATCCGGAGGTCAAATGGATTGGTAAAATCGAGAATCCCAAGATTCAAGCACTCGAGGAGAAATATGGCGGCGTGCCGTGCGGCGTCTGCAAGGACGGGAATATGCACGTCAAAAGTTCTCGTCGCGGCCCGTTCCTCGCGTGCTCGAACTATCCGGAGTGCAAGAATACCGGGAATCTGCCGCGTGCGAAGAAAGCGGAGGAAATGGGAGATGACGAGTAATTCCTGTCGACTTGTAGAAACATACCCGGGGACATGTCCCCGGGTATGTTTTATCGTACCCATGCTTTCCCTCCATTTACGTTCATAGCATTGTGGTGGTTTCCGACAACGAATCCGACCGCTCCGAATTGCAGGCAATCCGCTACGTGGTACGAGCGTCCGCCCGACCAGTTGCTGAGATCATTTGAGCATTCCGGCGTCACGTTGCACCCGTCGCATCCGTAGCTCGTGCTTGTTGTCCACGCTGATCATCCATAGCGCGCGTAGAACATCTGTCCGCTGTTGATATTGAATCGGGTAACCGATCCGAGTGCTTGCCATGTCGTGTCCGAGATTCGCGCGTATTCTCCTTGTCCTGGAGATGACAGTGTCCCCACAAAGCCGCTGGTACGGAGCTGATCGCCACCCCCGGCCTGTACGGCCACGAGGGTCCATCCGCCTCACGACATATCGCAATAGGTACTAAACGTGGATCATCCGGCACTGAGCGTATATACGCCATCAGCATTGTTTCCAGCATTCTTGGCGGCGAGACAGCTCGAGTAGGAGCTCGCTTGGCAGGCACTTCCGTTCCAGCTCGTCCCGCCATTACAGCTGTATCCGCAGGTTCCAGCACCATGGCTCCACGAGGTGTTTGGTGTCCAAGATGATCCGTTCCATGTCTGGGTGTATGTCGATGAGGTGGTAGCAGAGGCGTTCGAAGCGATGCTGCCCCCGCAGGTCACGACCCGGCTCGTGACCACCGTCACCACATTACTCGTCTGCGAATTCGTCGTGTTGTACTTGGCACGGACCACGACC
>DDBV01000010.1 GCA_002335145.1 Patescibacteria group bacterium UBA2023 | reverse complement strand
GCCTCCGTCGCGAAGATCGAGATCTGAGGGAGCGCCAATCCCACCATCCGTACGCTCGCGAAGATGATGCGTGTCCTCGACGCCAGCATCGACGAACTCGTGGAGGGGCTGTACGAAGACGATAATCAAAAGTAGCAATCTAATCGAATACCCATGCTCTCCGGTGCCATATACTGCCGCGTCTCCACTGAAGACCAAGAAACCCACGGCATGAGTCTCCCACACCAGCGGGAGGCGTGCTTTCGGTTCGTGCGGGAGAACGGTTTGTTCGTGCCGGAAGACATGGTGTTTCTCGAACAATACTCGGGCGGTTTCCTCGAACGCCCAGAACTGGACAAGCTCCGTTTCCTCGCCTCTCGGAAGCTTCTGGACTTCGTGGTCTTCGCCAAGCGGGATCGGGTCGCCCGAGACCAGTACGTCTTTCAGAAGATCATGAAGGACTTCGCGGATGCGGGCATCCGGGTCTTCTATGCCGAAGAAAAGCTCACGGGAGACTCCGCGATGGATGCTTTCATGGGCTCGACCATCGTAGGATTCGCTGCATGGGAACGCGAACAGATCAAACTCCGCACGACGGCGGGAAAACGCCAACACGCGAAGAACAACAAGTGGCCGTTCGCGTCCATTCCTTTCGGATACCTCAAGAATCCCACGACGAAGGAACTCGAACTCTACGAACCCGAGAAGGACATCATTCTCCGCATCGTGCGGACGTACCTCTACGAGAGCACGACGCTCGGAAGCATCGCCAAAATGTTTTCCGAAGAAGGTGTCCTTCCCCCTTCCATGAGCGAGAAAGGAGATTCGAACCAAACGAACAAACGGCGTATGCGAAAGAACGCCGTTTCGCATTGGTCGGAGACGACCGTCCACCGCATCCTCTCGAAAGCGTCCGTCTTCACGGGCGTGTACCAAGCATTCCAAAAGCAGTACAAGAAGGTTTGAAACAAGAGCATCGTTCTTGGAGAGCGACCGAAGGACGAGTGGATCGAAGTCAGAATCCCCGCCATCATCACGACGAAGGAGGCCGAAGCCGTCCTCGAAAAACTCGAATCCAATCGTCGGTTCGCGAAGAAACGCGCCGTGCGCTCGTACATGCTCCAAGGAAAACTCCTCTGCGACTGCGAACCCTGCATGAAGCACTTCGTCGGCTACCACAACAACGAGAAGAATCTCCGCAATTACCGTTGCAACAACTACAACATCGTTCGCATCAGCGAAGACCGACGGTGCAGAAACCATATCTCGGGACTCAAGATCGAGGGGGTGGTGACGGAAACCCTGCGCGAACTCTTCCTCGACCCGGACTTCCTCTTCGAGCGGGCGGTGAGCGAACTCTTCCCGAATACCGAAAACACCTCCGAATCCTCGCGCGACCGCTACTCCGAACTCTACGCCCTCATCACTGAAACCGAGGCCAAGCAGAAACGCAACGAAGAGCTCTACATCGAGGGGATCGTGTCGAAGGAGCGATTCAACGAACACCGCGCGATGCTTGAAGCGAAGCAGGCCGAATACGAGAAAGAGATGGCGCGCGAATACGCGCTCTTACGAAGCCTCGACCATAAAGAATCCACCGAGCGTTCGTGGCAAGAAGTGATGGCCGCAATACGGGAGGAGACCGAGGAATTCTTCGAGCAAGCGAGCTACGAAGACCTCAAGACACTCGTGAACCTCTGCATCGAGCGCGTCGTTATCCCGACGGATCGGAAGAATCCCGTGAAAATCACGATCAAGCTCCCGATACCGCCCGAGATACAGGACAAGTACTACGAAGACGAAATGGTCGAATACGTTGACGAACACGGCAAGACGCATAATATCATGCTGACGGGCGAACGAAAACCCCGACTCATCCCTCTCGATCCGACGAAAGCTCCGCTCAAATTCCGAGCCGTGGACTTCGACGAGGACGGATGGGGCGGAGACTTCCCCAAAGACGAGACCGATCCTCCACTCATCGCGTATGTGAAACGGTGGCACCGTCTGTCTTACAAGTCCGACCAGTCGAAACTCCAAATCCTCCTTCGGGGGGATTTTTTGGTCCCCGCAAAATCCGGGCGACTCCCGTCCCCGGTTGGAAAATCGGGCTTGTAAAGGAATCCGTTTCATATACACTTTCCGTTAAGTTATTCTTAACATCTTCATCTATGTCTGATACCCTCTCCGCCGAATCGCTCGGAACATCCGTCCCTTCCGGTACCGAGACCGTACCCGGATCGACCTCAGCTCCTTCTCCGCAGGATGCGCCCCTGACCTTCGCGCAGGGATTCAAGTTTCCCTTCAACCGAGCCGTTGGACTCCTCAACATCCTCTGGATCTTCATACCGCTCCTCGGTGCCTTCGCGGTCGCCGGATACTATATGCGGATTGTCCGCGGCTTCACGGAGGGTCAGCATCAGGAGCTTCCCCGATTTTCCTTCTGGAGCGACTGCGGATACGGATTCGTCATGTTCTTCAAGGTCATTCCAATTATGTTCCTCTCGATACTCGTGACGAGCCTGCTCGGAGGTCTCATTATGACGGCGGGTCTGCCGGAGTGGGCGATCGCCATACCGAACCTCGCGGTCAATCTTCTCGTCCTGCCGATGCTCCTCATGAACTTCTTCCGCAATGGCACGGTCGCCTCATCGTTCGACTTCTCGACCGTGAAACCGGTATTCGAGAATTTCGGAGACTATATCATCGCGCTGCTCAAGGATATCTGTCTCGCGATCGTCTTTATACTCATGATCGTGGTGATCGTCGGTATCCCGGCCCTCTTCTTCACGAAGAATATCTTCATCGCGGATTTCTATCGACGCCGGGTCGCATAGATTTTCTTACACGAAAATATCCCGGATTGCCGGGATATTTTTTCCACGCATTCCATTTTCCAACCACCACTATGAAACAATCCCGAACTATCATCGCTATCGGGGGCGGAGAGATCGGACGTCTCTTGCCAAATGGTACGCACGCGCCAACAAGCACCCTCCTGATCGAACAAGAAATCGTCCGAAGAGCAAAAAAGCCCACCCCCCGACTCCTCTTCATCCCGACAGCCACAGACGACCATACATGATACTGTGATGTTGTCCGTGGTCATTTTGGTACGCGTCTCGGATGCACAGTAGACACTCTCCTCCTCCGGCGCGAACAGCTCTCTCGTACGGAAATCGAAAAAAAGATCGGGCGAGCGGATATTATCTATGTCGGCTGAGGCAATACGCTACGCATGATGACACTCTGGCGACGGCTCGGCGTAGACACTCTGCTACGAACTGCCTGGGAACGCGGCACGGTAATGTGCGGGGTATCTGCGGGCGCGATTTGCTGGTTCGAATCGGGCAACTCGGATTCCCGCAAATTCACGAGTGGAAGCGACCGCCTGATACGCGTATCGGGACTCGGCCTGATTCCGGCACTCGTCTGCCCGCACTACGATACCGAGCCGCTGCGCCAGACAGACCTGCCACGTATGATGCGAGAATCGCCGAGAGTAGCGATCACGCTCGATAACCTCGCCGCCATAGAAGTCGTTGATGACCAATACCGGATACTCTCCGGTAATGAATGTGCCTGAGCGAAGCGGTGTTTTTGGGAGAGTAGTATTTTCCGGATGGATCCTATCCCGGTCCGACAGGAGTATGTACCGATCGCTCGACTCCTCGACAAAAACGCTGAAATTTAATCGAATCGACACATTGGCAGTATACGATGGGGGGGTAGTTCTTTACTATCGTTCTATGTCCTATGTCGATGGATTCGTTTTCCCGATACGCCGGGAGAAGATCGATGAATACCGTCTTATCGCCGAGAAAGCAGGAGAGATATGGATGAAGCACGGCGCACTCGCCTACTACGAATGCATCGGCGAAGATCTCACACCACACATAATGGAAGAGTCGGATCCAGAATGCCCTCCGCCAGAACCATTTCCCCATATGGCACGAGCCGAGGAGGGCGAGACGGTAGGATTCTCATTCATCATTTACCGCGACCGGGCGGACCGAGACCGGATAAACGCGGCTGTAATGGCAGATCCGGACATGCAGGACCCGAATCTTACGCCCGAGCGCATGCCCTTCGATATGTCACGGATGGCCTACGGAGGATTTTCGGTTCTCGTAGGACGAGGCACAAAGTAGCCGCCATCTCACGTTTGGAAGCAGTGAAATGATCAGTATACTCTTCCAGGAAGACCTCTCTCTGGAAGAAACCCGTGGAACAATCTCTCTTCATTTCGACTCTCTCGGTTGCCTATGCCGGGAGTGGCATTGTAACGTTTATGGGATTCATTCCGACAATGCGGGACCTCGCCCGAGGAAAACCTTCGGCCAATGTCTCCACCTACGCGGTCTGGACCATTACAACTCTCATGGCATTTCTCTACGGCGTGCTCGTACTTCGAGACATGATTTTTTCAGTTGTTATCGGACTGCAACTTTCTGCCTGTGCCATGATACTCATCCTGAGAATCCGTCTTACCCTCTTTTCAAAAAGACAATGAAACGATTCGCGATAGGCTCCAGGAACGCTGGAAAAATCCAGGCCGTCTGCAATGCGCTTGGGCATTATGATGACTTCCGGGAAGCAACAGTCTCCGGATTTGATGTGCCATCCGGGGTCAGTGCCCAGCCGGTCGGACTCGATGAAATTATTACTGGTGCCATAAACCGGGCGAAGGCCGCGTACGAATCGGGCGATATGGACCTCGGGTTCGGACTGGAATCCGGAATATTTCCAGCCCCGTACGCCAAGAGCGGCTACTACGATACCACCTGCTGCGCCATCTACGATGGGACACGATTCCATACGGGACTCTCGGGTTGCTTCGAATATCCGAAGGTGCTCGTCGACAAACTCCTCAATGAAGGAAGGGAAGTAAGCGATGTCGCGATCGAGCTCGGATTCTCGGAAGATCCGAAGTTTCGAGAAGGCCTTGGTATGATCGGGACCCTGACACAGGGCATCGTTACTCGAGTAGATTATAGCGAGCAAGCAGTTCACATGGCACTCGTCCACCTGCTCAATCCGAAGCACTACTAGAAACAATCCCCCCATGGGGGGATTGTTTTGCAAGACGGATGACCTTATGCGGGAAGAATTACTCTGCGGTTGTTCCGGTCGAGACTTCTGTCTGCATCTTGGACTGCATCTCTTTCATGCGAGTCTCGCGCTCCTGGAGTCGAGCTGCTTGCGCAACAAGCTTTGCGGCGGTATCGGCGTCATCGGAGGTCACGGTCATCGTATATCCGTTCTCGAGTGTCGTAATGACACGGATAACGCTCTCGTCAGACATGCCCATGTCCATCATTCCCCCTCCGTGGGGTCCATGTCCCCGACCGCCTCCGCGTCCGAGCATCTTTCCATCCTTCATGTTGGTACCCATCTCCACGAGCTTCGCGGCGGTATCGGCGTCATCGGACGTGACAGTCACCTTCACGCCGCTTGCGGTGTTTTCTATCGTGCGAGTGACATTCTCATCGTTCGGTCCCTTCGGAGCGTCCGCTTCGCGCTCCTGGATCTTGGCGATAGTATCAGCATCGTCAGAGGTTACCTCCATGACGAATCCGTTCTCGAGGACCGAGACGATCCGGGTGACGTTCTCGTTGAACTTCACTCCCTCTCCATCTCCGCGAGGTCCATGACCTCGACCTTCTCCGAATCCCTGGAATGCCTGCTGTACGGATGATGCTGTATCAGTGACAGTCTGAACGGCTGAATCCATGGATGCGAACGAACTGGCCGCAGCGAGCATCGAGAGGGCGACGGCCCCGGCCGTAACAGTAACGAGCGTGGTTTTCATAATCGTATGATGAGAAATGGATATTTTCGAGGTCCGCCTGGAGGCTTACTCGAGGATTGGCCTATCCACCCCTTCATACGTTGGTCTGTCCGAATTTCTTTCAAGAAAATTTTTCTGGCTTCATGCTGCCGTCGAGTCTGATCGATTCACCCCGTGGCCAGACTCCATATTCATCATGTTGCTTCGCATATCTTGCATGCCACCCCGGTCTCCATGTCGGAAGAAGTCGTCCCGGTCATCCCGGAATCCACGCGGTACCGGACGGTCTGGCAGGAGCTCCTCGACTCGGAAGACGGGGCCGTCGAGCTCTCCGGTGGCTCGGATGACGGAGCCGGACCGCACGAACGGAGGCAGACCCCTTCCGTCATGCGGGAATATCAGAGTATGGACGGTCTCGTCGCGCGTTCGCAGAACGGCCGTTGTACCGGAGAGAGACTCGATCCGCCCCATGATCCGTCCTTCCTCGGGATGTGTCCAAAACTCTGCGTGTCGCTCCATGATGCTGCCGCCGAGCGGCCCAGCTCCGAGGTACGGCTCGATGGGCGGACGCTCACCTGCGGCGTAGAGTCCCGACCCGATGACGATGGTGGCAAGAATCGTGCCGGCGAGAATCCTGCCGATGGGGAAGCGGTAACCCCGGCCGGTCGTACGGATGACGAGCGTGGCGATGAGCACCAGTACGAGCATGAGGATGATCCACAGCAGCGGCAGTGTGGCAGCACCCGCCCGCAGGAATACGAGGATCGGGAGTACGCCCGGCAGGTCTCCGTTGAGATCGAGGAGGATGGACAGGGTGGCTGCTACGATGTGGCTCCCGAGTACGATGGAGAGCGCGGTGACCATCCAGAAGACAACGCGCGGCAGCAAGAATCTCCAGCGTGGGAGAGGCTTGATGTCCTCGGACTGGATTTTATCCAGAACCTCGGCGGAGAGGGGTTTACGTTCGGTGTTCATGGCAGGATTCTAAAGAGGCTTGCAGGTGTTTCTTGGCGCGGTGGATCCAGGTGGCTACCGTGCCGGGCGGCCGCTCGAGGATATCGGATATTTCATCGTAGGACCGGCCTTCCACCAGGGCGAGGTAGGCGGCGGTATGCAGATTCTCCGGCAGCGACTCGAACGCCCGCTCGATCATTCGTTTTCGTTCGCTCTCCTCGAGCGCGAGGTGCGGCGTGAGCGTATCGCCGAGACGCTCGGCGTCCTCGTCTTCGAGCGGCACGCAGACTCCCTCGCGCGTCAGGGATTTGCGGTGGTGGGAGACCGTCGTGTTGCGAGCGATGCGGTAGATCCACGCCGACCACGACAACGACGGGTCGAATCCGCGCAGGTTTCGCCACGCGCGAATGAAAGTCTCCTGGAGCACGTCGTCGATATCCACGTCGTCGAGCGAGCTGATCGAGCGTACGAAACGCCGGAGCTTTCACTCGTAGCGCTCAATGAGCCGGGCATATTCGCCGGGGTCCGCGAGAGCCCGCCGGGCGAGCTCCTCGTCGGAGCGGATGTCGGGTGAAATCATGAAAAAAAGAGGTATGTCTCAAGACGGATAGTACGCCTTACCTAGTGCAATTCTTTCAAAAATGCTTATTCTTCACGAACAGCATCGAACGCACGAACAAGCCTGTTAACTCCTTCTTTTAGATCTTGTAACTCAATGGTCAGAGGCGGCATCACTTGCAAGAGACTCTCGTTATCGCCGGTAGCATGCAGGCCGAATTTCCATGCTAGCTCAAGAACCGTTCGGTATGTCTTGCTGGAATCCACCTCAATTCAGAGTTCCATACCACGACCGCGAATATCAACTACGGACACATGGTCGCCCAGACGATGGGTCAATTCTTGCAATAAAAATTCTCCTTTCTCGGTGGCTTGCCGAGCCGTATCGTCACGTCGGTGTATTTCGAGCGTCTTGATAGCCGCAGCGCATGCTACCGGCGTCCATCAGAAGGTCGATGTGAGGTTCGCGGATTCGGCGCATTCGGCGATGATGGCATGTTTCCCTGCGACAGCACCGAGAGCAGCCGCACCATTGGAAATCCCTTTTGCAAGACAGACGAGGTCTGGGACAACCCCTTCAGCTCCAATCCCGAAGAGATGGCCCGTTCGCGAGAAACCCGTTCCGACCTCGTCGACCACGAGCAGAGTGCCGTAGCGCTCGGTAAGATTGCGCACGAGCGAGAGGTAACCAGCTGGAGCTGTCCATACTGATCCCCAGCCTGTTACGATGCCCGGTTCCGTAATGAATGCAGCTACCTCCATGTTCGAGAGCACTGTCTCGAGTGATTTGGAAAACTGATTAAGTTCACTTCCAGAACCGTCTTCGCGAGGAAAATCGAGCTGTACGAACTCCGGTACGCCTGGCGCTATGGGTGCGAGCAATTCCGGTGGAAAACCAAGCGTCATGGCGGCGAAAAGTTGCCCGTGGTAGCTACTGCGGAATCCGACAATCTTTTTTCGACCAGTAGCGGCACGCGCGATTTTGATCGCTTCCTCCACAGATTCAGTACCGCCGGTCGCTTTGACGCAGGTATCGAGCTGTTCCGGCAGAGACGCCACGAGACGCTCAGCGTATTCTTCTTGAACCGGGTCAGAACCCCAGAGAGGTGCGTAGGTGTTTCGGGCAATTTGTTCGACCATTGCTTCAGCTATCTCTGGGTGGTTCCAACCAAGGTTTGTGACATTCCATCCAGATGTGAAATCTATAAGTGGCCTATTCTTCTCGTCCCAAATAAGGCTTCATTCGGCTCGGGAAACCGTAAACCGATGAGGACTGTAGCCGGTATAGGCGATACGAGCGTGGATCATGTGGCTGTAGTGAAGGCTACGGAACACAATGATACTTCAAAACCAGCGAAGAACAAACACCAAAAACCCTACTCGCTCCTCAGTGCATCCACCGGGTCGAGGCGCGAGGCCTTGAGCGCGGGGTAGAATCCGAACAATACCCCCACCCCCACCGAGAACGCGAAGGCGATAGCCGCTCCCTGCGCCGACATGGCGAGCGTCCAGATGGGAATGAGGTTGAGGACCGGAATCGCCGCCCACCCGATGCCGATGCCGATGAGCCCGCCCACTACCGACAGCAGCATCGCCTCGAGCAAAAACTGGATGAGGATATTCTCCCGACGAGCACCCACGGCCTTGAGTACGCCGATCTCTTTGGTTCGCTCGGCGACCGTGACGAACATGACGTTCATGATCCCGATGCCGGAGACCAGAAGCACGATCGAGGCCATGGAGATGAGCAGGTACTGCAGGAGTTTCGCGGTGGACTGGGCGGATGATACGATCGACCCTGCGTCGAACGCCGAGAAGTCGTCGTCGGCCGTAAGCGAGAGTTTGTGGGATTCGCGCAACAGCTCGGTGATCTCATCGGTCGCCTCGGACACGGAGTCAGCGTCGACCGCCCGAAACGTGAGCGTGGGCGTAGTGCTCTTGCCGAGCAGGCGCGTCTCGGCCGTGGGATACGGCACATAGATAGCCTCGTCGTAGGAGACCATGCGCGAGGCGGAGCCGTTTTCCGCGAGGATGCCGACCACCCGGTACTGCCGTCCATCGATGGCGACGGACTCGCCCACGAGCGACCCCGAGACCGCGTCGGGTGCGAGCGTCTCGGGTACGTCGTGCCCGAGCACGGCGATGCGGGAGTCGGTGGCATACTCCTCGGGGTCGAAGTCGCGGCCGTACTCTACCGAGAGGCCCGACATGTCGATATATCCCGACTCGATGCCGAGTACCGAGAACGATCCGGACTCCTTGCCGTAGCTCGCGGTGGTGCTGCTTCATTGCAGCGTCGCCACCCCATCGCGCACGTGCTCGGCACGGGAGAGGACGTAGTCGATATCGTCGTGCGAGAGCTTGGACGAACTCGACGAGCCGCCTCATCCTCCTCATCCACCGCCGAATCCGCCGGCCCGGACCATGATGGACTCGGCTGAGAGGTTCTTGAACTGGGCGTTGATCTGGTCCTGGACTCCCTGGCCGATTCCCACCACCACGATGACCGTGGAAACGCCGATGATCACCCCGAGCATCGAGAGGAATGCACGGGCTTTCTTGGCGGTCATGGCTCGCCAAGCGAGGAAGAAGTATTCGAATCCTATCATGGGAGGCGGTAATCGGTATCAAGGACGCGACCGTCCCGCAAGAAGACGATACGGTCGGCATGCCGCGCGACCTCGGGCGTGTGCGTTACCATCACGACCGTGGTGTCACGCTCGTGCATGGCCATGAAAATCTCCATCACTTCCGCGCCCGTCTTGCTGTCGAGGGCTCCCGTGGGTTCGTCCGCGAGGATGATCTCGGGTTTGTTGATGAGCGAGCGGGCGATGGAGACGCGCTGCTGCTGTCCTCCGGAGAGCTCGGTCGGCCGGTGGAAGGCGCGGTCCCCGAGTCCGACACTCGCGAGCGTCTCGTACGCGCGGTCCTCGCGTTCGCTGCGGGACATGCCGGCGTAGAGGCCGGGCAGGGCCACGTTTTCGAGCGCCGTGAGCTTGGGAATGAGGTTGAACTGCTGGAAGACGAATCCGATCTTGCGCGAGCGGATGTAGGCGAGAAGCGAATCGTCGCGCACCTCCGAGAGGTCCTCCCCCTCGAAGAAGTAGCTGCCTGACGAGAGCGGGTGGAGGAATCCGAGGATGTTGAGGAGGGTCGACTTCCCGCCTCCCGATTCGCCCATGAGCGCCACGAATTCGCCGCGCTGTATTTCGAGATCGATTCATTTGAGGACCGGAATCTCCTCGCCGCTCCCGAGGAAGTACGATTTTCGTACATCGCGCATGGCGATGAGGATGTCCGCGGAGGCGCGTGTCATGTTACGGGTTGGTTACAACGCGTTCTCCGGCCGAGAGTCCGGATTTGATCTCCACCGTCGTACCGTCCGTTACACCCGTCTCCACGGCTCGCCAGCTGCCGTCCTCGAGCCGGACAGATGGGACGCCGTCATGGCTGCGGACGACCGAGACCGGGACGACCACAACGTCCGTGGCCGACTCCACGATGAACTCGGCACGGGCGGTCATGCCGTCCTTGATCGCGGCGGACTCGCCCCCGTCGATGCGCACGAGCACCTTGTAGGTAACAACCCCGTTGGATGACGACTCGGGAGAGTATCCCACCCGCCGCACCTCGCCCGAGAGCGTGACTCCCGGCAGGGCATCCACGGTGATCGCGGCCTTCTGCCCAACGAAGACGGAGCCGATATCTCCCTCTTCGATCGCGGCCTCGAGCTCGTAGGCGTCGCTGTTGACGAGCGTGACGACCGGCGTCTCGGTGTCGCTGCGCACGGTCTCGCCCGCGGAATAATTGGCTTCCACTACGGTCCCGCGGATAGGCGACGTGAGAGCGGCTTTGGCGAGGTCGCTCTTCGCCTGGGCGAGGCTGATTTCGGCATTCTTGATCGAGAGCCGAGTACTCGCGAGATCGGTCTCGGTCGGCCGCTGCATGAGTTTCTCGAGCGAGTTCTCAGCGTCGGACACGGCTCGACGGGCCTTCTCGAGGCCCGATGCCTGCTCGAGCTTGAGGTTCGCGAGCTCCCGAACGCTGTCGTCGTAGGACTTCTGCGCGGAGGAAATCTTCGATTCGATCGAGGCGTCCGTATCGGCCTCCTTCGCATCCAGACTCTTGAGTGAAAGTTCTTTGGCAGCGAGCGAGTCATCGAGTGAGGCGATCGATCGTTGGTACGCGGTATCCAGGAGAGACCGCTCGAGCCGCTTGGACTCGAGCGACTGTCGGTCGGACGCGACCGATGAAATGACCGACGCTGCCGACGAGCGGTATCCCGAGACGCTGTTCTTGAAATTCGATATGACCGACGATGAGAACGTGCCCGCCGCGATCGAGGCATCGAGTCAGCGATAGACGAGGTCCGAGAGGTCGCGCAGATCCTCGTGCACACTCTCGATCGTATCGAGCCATTGTTCCACGTTCGCGCTCGCATCCGACACGCTCGTTGGGAAGGTATTCTGGATCTCGGACCGGTAGCGTCCGAGTATGACTCGATAGGCGTCCTTCGAGGCCTCACGGGTCGTGAGATCCGTCGCGCTGTAGTAGTTTGTCAGGGTATAGACCTGGTTCGGGTTCTCCACCTCCAGGATATCGTCGAGCGAGTCGAGCGTCTCGCCGAGGTCAGCCGCATACCCATTGAGTTTGACGGCGGTCGATTCCGCGAGCTGCTTGAGAGCGAGGTCGGCCTTCCGGACGCTCTCCTGGTATTCCTCGGTCGTCTTGGCTCGACTCGTGCCGAGTGCCGCGATGTCGAGTTCCAGGGACTTGCGATTGTCTGTAGTCTGGTCGACCGTGGAGGTGGTTTGCCGCTTGGCAATATCGAGGTTTTTCTTCGCGTTCTCTACCGAAAGTTCGGCGTTCTCGAGGGCGTATGCATTCTGCCGGACCACGTCGTCCACATTCGCCTTGGCCGACATGATGGTCGCATTCGCCATTTTTATCTCGATATCGGTCGGTGCTTGGAGCTTCTCCGCGAGAGATGCCCGGGCCGATTCGAGCGAGAGTTCGGATTTCGTGATCTGCAGCTCCAGGTCGGACGTATCGAGTATGGCAACAACCTCGCCAGGCTCTACGATATCCCCGATCTCTACCGACATGGTCCTGATCGTGCCGGACGTATCGAACGAGAGATCGATGCTCGCGGTATTGCTGATCGTCCCGTCCGATTCGATCGAGCGGATAACGGAGCCGGTCTCAGCGGAGGAATACTCAACCTTCGATTCGGTCCGGGTCTGCTTGGTAGTATCGAAATACCCTGATCGATAGGCGTATCAGGTTCCGCTTCCGGCGATGAGCAGGAAAACAGCGAGCACTGTGAAAATCTTGCGGCGGCGCGAGCGGCGACGGATCTCGGAGAGCAGTGTGGCGGACGATTCCATAGATATTGGTAAAAAACGTTTTTTTAGCGTTCGACCTTGCCAGTGATCAGGATGGCGGCGGCAGTCTTGGACGATCCCGAGATACTGTCCGGTACGAACCAGATAGCGGCGCGGGACCCAACGCGGATATCGGAGAACGATCCCTCGGATGGACCAACCGTTCCGGTACCAGTGGCTGGCATACCGATCGGTATGCCGATCGGTATCTTCACCCGTAGGCGTTTTCAGGATTTGAGCAGTTTCTCGAGCTCGGCAGACGATTGGCTTGATCCCGGGCCTCACGGCGGACCGCCGGGTCCTCCACCCATACGCATTCCTCCGCCTCCGAAGAGTCGATTGGTCGACCCAGATCGCTGCGATGTCCCCGTCCCCGACCCCGAGCCGGACTGACGTTCCATCTGTGGCACCTCGATAACAACAAGCTCGTTGGCGTTCACCGACTCAATGATGGCCGTCGTATCGGGACGACGGCTCGGCAGTGAGACCGACGGCTCGGCGAACGACCCGGTGAGACTCGGCGAATCCCACGTGCCGGACGTGCCAGGCACCGAACACGAGACAATCACAATAGAGCACCCGATAAGCACAATGATGGTAGGAAGAGAGGGATGACCGGACATGGATACGAAGTGTTTCTAATGATTCTCTCTGGTGGATACGCGGCGAGGCCGAGAAACTTTCAAGAAAACAAAAAAAACGGAAGATTATTCCGTTTTAATTCTGGAGCAGGATTAAAACGGAATAATCTTCCGTT
>DDBV01000037.1 GCA_002335145.1 Patescibacteria group bacterium UBA2023 | reverse complement strand
CCGATTCGCGGCCGAGATAGCAGAAGATTCCGCACATTGTTTTCTGGAGATTGGAAATAGGGATACCGCATGTTACCGGGAAACGCAACGAAGTAAACGGTAAGGAATTTGCAATGGACGAGGAAACGAGCTACAATGGCCCTGTTATACACTTACCATGGTGCGTATGGCTTCAATCCAAGCAATTATTCCTCGACTCAAAGCCCTTTCATTCTTCGAATGAATCTCTGAATCGGACATCTCCCGAATCATGAGCGAAGGAGAACTCTGTGTCTTCGAGGCGGGAACAATCCTATTTCACGAAGGCGACCAAGAAGTCGAAAAGGCCTATGTCATCCTTTCTGGGGGCGTGGACGTGACAATCGATGGCGAGTCTGTGGCATCCCTCTCGGTGTGAGAAATATTCGGAGAATATGCGATCGTCTCGAGAGAGGCTCGAACTGCTACCGTGACAACCCGCGAAACAACCGCATGTGTGGCGATCACAGAAGACCTACTCCTCCACCTCGTAAGTGAGTACGCGAGTGTCAACGATACGCTTCTTGGTCGTATAAAAGACAATATCCGAAACAGTCGGGGTGTCTTCCGCGGATGTTAAGTCCGGATAAAAAGCAAAACGGGGAGTTCCCGCTTTTTGATACAGAGACTAGAAATACTATTCCTTCGAATGTGCTCGTATCCGCTCGGCAACCTCAAAGAAGCGCGCATTGAGTGTCTCCCGGTTTTGAGCCTCGACATTGAGTCGGAGCAATGGCTCGTTTGATGATGGACGGATATTGCACCACCAGTCCTGGTACCGCAGAGTCACGCCATCGCCATCGATACGTTGAGCATCCGGGTAGTACGCTGCGACAGCCGCAATGGTCGACCAAATATTGCGGACTTCGAAGTTGGTCTCAGGCGTACTCTCTCGCGTATGAAATTCATCCCAGATTTCGGACGCCCTCTTGCCGCTATCCGAGAGGTATCGCAAGAAAACAAGAAACGCGATCAGGCCACTATCAATGCACTGATTCTCGCGGAAATAGTAATGCCCCGAATGCTCTCATGCAAAAACGATTCTCGGATCCGAGCGCATTCGTTCTTTGATATAGACGTGTCCCACATATTCCTGCACGAACTCGCCTCCGAGCAAACGAACAAGGTTGCGAGCATCGTCTCCGAGAAGAGTATTACCACATATCGCGGCACCTGGATGCCTCTCGAGCATTATTTTCGCGATAATTGCCGTCATCTGCGTTCCGGAGAATATCCGCCCCTTCTCATCTACCACGACCGCACGATCGGCATCGCCATCAAATGCGATACCGAGGTCTGCCCCGATATTCCGCACGCGATCGATGAGCATGTGAAGTGTCTCTGGATCGAGTGGGTTCGCCGGATGATTCGGAAATGTTCCATCCGGCTCGAAGTAGAGAGGATCGATATTGAGTCCGATAGATTGCGCAAGTGCTTCGAGCGGCGGGCCTGCGACACCATTTCCTGCATCAGCGATGATACGCAGCGGGACAAGCGTGGTCTCTCATGCGGCAAACGCCGAAACATGACCGATCCAGTCTTCGAGGATCGAACGGAACTCGATTGTGCCGGATTGCCCACCCAATAGTTCTGGGAGATCCGACATAATACTGCGAATCGCCGGACTGTGTGTCTTGAAATTGAACGGAACCCCCCCTTTCTCACAGACCTTCACACCATTGTATCGTCCGGGATTATGACTCGCGGTGACCATGACAGCGAGATCAATATCATCAAATCGGACACTCGACCAGTGGCACATATCCGTGGAAACAAGTCCGAGGGAAACCACATTGACACCCTCGGCAGCGAATCCGCGCATGAGTGCGTCCGAGAGAGATGGAGACGATACACGCGCATCCCATCATACGGATACCCGCGATGGAGAGCGGTATCGTGCCAACGCCCGCCCAAGCGCGAAGAACCATGCTTCATCGATTGTCTCGGGATAGACGGCGCGTATATCATACGATGATCCGATGAAAGAAGTATCCATGAAATTCGTTGTTACCGGAAAACGCCCCGATTGTACGGAGACGGAAACAAAATGAAAGATGAAAGGGGGAAATCAAAGAAAAAACCCCCGAAGGGGCTGTGTCTCGAAAAGCAATTATTTGATCTCCTTGAGACGAGCGGACTTTCCGCGAAGCGATCGGATGAATCCGATATTCTTGCGGCGCACCTTGAACTTGCGAAGTACACGGATGCTCGTAACCGTAGGACACTGAAGAGGAATAACCTTCTCCACTCCGACACCGCTCATCTCCTTACGGACAACAATAGCGCGGGTAAGGGGTGAGTTTCCGCGGGTGTGGATGACGAGTCCCGTGAACTTCTGCTGACGCTCCTTGGCCCCCTCCGTAAATGTCTGGATAATCTCCACTTCATCTCCCGTGCGTACATCGGGGATCTCCTCGTTCTTCGTGAATTGGCTCTGTATAGCCTGTACCAATGTCGCGTCCATAGTCTCGCGTGTGTTTAGGATTGTTGGAAGTGGGGCAATTATATGGAAAAATCCATGATTGCAAACGATTTTTGATCTTCCTACACCCGACGGACAGGATTGCGGGCATAAGAGTTATACGCGTATCTTTTTATGTCCTCGGCCCCCCGAGCAGCGCTGTCGAGGTCGACATTGCACGCCCGCATAATGTCATTGCGAAATTTTTGAGTCAAATCAGCGTCCACACCGGCTTCACCCAAATCGAGGCAGAGGGATTTGAGGGATTTGGCGAAATAAGATTCGGCGAGACCTTCGAGTGTTTTCGGATCGACTCCGCGTGCAAAAGTGTGAATCGCCCATACCGCCATACCGAGCGTGGAAGCAATCAGGGCATACACGGCAACATCCTCAACCATGACCGAGTATCCCTTCAACTTCTCGATCATCATCAAGAGAGAGACTGGCCCTCATACGCTTACAGAGGTAAAAAAAGCATACCCGAATCTTCGGGCCGCTCGTAGCTGGTGCGTACGAACATCATGGTCGAGCGCCATGTCTGAAACGGATGAATTCTCGAGCAACCTCTTGACACGATTGTCCAGATCTCTCAATAACGTCGCTGCCTTGGATTGCGTCGGCTCAAAACTGACTCGCAATGGCCCCGGTACGTCTGTTGGTGAAAAATTCGCGATTTGATTTAAACTATCCTCCACACTGCCTAGAGTCTCTTTAAGCCTTTGTATGTCTTCAAGACGGTCTTGAAGAACAGCTAAATCAGCCATGGGAAATCGTTATACTGGTAGTAATTTTCTTGTATTTATTTTTTATCGTAAGTCAAATCTATCTCATAGTAGGGCAAATGGCAACGAAAAAGGTTCGTACGAATCGAAAACAACAACAATCCAGAGTTATCTCGAAGCCAAACTGCAATGGATTGCTACTTCGCCAAACTATACCCTCCTCCCCGCTCGTCCGATACCACCTGCCCTTCATCGAAGGCGATGACCCGCTTCTTCATGCGGTCCACCATCGCCGAGTCGTGCGTGGCCACGATGACGGTCTTGCCGGATTCGTGGAGCTCCGTCAGGATCTTCATGATCTCGGCGGAATTCTTGGGATCGAGGTTTCCGGTCGGCTCATCGCCGATAATGACGTCTGGATCGTGAATGAGTGCCCGGGCGATCGCCACGCGCTGCACCTCTCCCCCCGAGAGCTCGTGGATGAATTGGTGTGTCTTGGAGAGGAGTCATACCTGAGACAATACCTCCGGCACGCGCGCCGAGATATGCAGGTCATCGTACCCTGACACCTCCATGGCAAAGGCGACATTCTCGTAGACGGTCTTGGATTTGAGGAGCTTAAAATCCTGGAAGATGACTCCGATATTGCGGCGATAGCGGGCCATAGCCCGGGATCGGTAGGAGTAGACGTTCCCTCCTTGGTTATCAATGAACATTCCTCCTTTCGGCGGGAAATCCCCGATGAGCATACGGATGAAGCTCGTCTTACCAGAGCCGGATCCTCCGATGAGGAAGACGAATTCCCCCGGCTCGATGACGACCGAGACATTGCGGAGAATGGTTTTGTGCCCGTACGCCAGGGTGATGCCTTCGAATCTCATTTACCAGAGTTTTGTTACGTCGTTGACGGCCACAAATATACTCAAGACAATGAGAATGGCAAATCACGCGAGATGGATATACCCCTCCACGAGGGCACCGAGATCGGCGGATCGGGGAAATGCCCGATGGAGCGCGGCGCGAATCACGAGAATGACAGCCCTTCCGCCATCGAGCGCGGGAATAGGGAGGATATTGAATACGCCGAGATTCACTGACAGGAGTGCCATCATGACGAATATGACGGAGACAGGAACCGAGACGGAGACGAGATCCACGAAGAGATTGCCGATACCGATAGGCCCAGAGAGGCTCTCGACTGCGTGGGTACGGTCTTCTGGCACTGCCGGCACGATGATATTGGACACGAGCGTGCTGAGGAGCGAGAACGTGAGCTGTATCTGTGCTCCCGTCTCACGCACGGCGACTCCAGCGGCCTGCCAGAATGAATAACGGTACTCAAAACCGGGATCGAGTACGAGACCGGAGTATCCGATATGTGCACCAATCTTGCCATCGGCAAGTGGAACCTCCACGACAATTTCTTCCCCCGCCCGCTCTACACCAAGACGGACGGACGACCCCTGTGCACCTGCCACCAGAGCAACAGCCTGGGATGGATCAGAGACGGCCACGCCATCAACGCTCGCAAGGATGTCGCCCTCAGTGATCCCCACCTCCCGGGCAGGACTCGTGCCCTTTGTGATCGGCGCGATGGAGATACCATCGGTCTTGAGGAGTCCGGATTCCACCGCTTGGCGCACGGTCGGCACGAGCCGAGATTCCACGGATTCATCGGGAAATTCCGCATTCACCCCAACGGGATGCACACCCCAAAAGAACAGCCCCCAGAGAATTAGGAATGCGAGGAGAAAATTCATGGCCACGCCCGCCACGGTAATGAAGAGCTTGGCAGGCAAGGATGCGGCGGCGAACGAACCGGGAGTTGCTGTTCCGGTCTCGTCTTCTTCGAGCATTCGCACGAATCCGCCGATTGGGAGCCAGTTAATGGTGTATTCGGTGCCGGAGCTATCCCGGGCGATCGTTGCCGCCTTTGGCGGTATGCCGACACCGAACTCCTCCACGTGTACCCTCGACAGGCGTGCAGCCAAGAAATGACCGAGCTCGTGGATGACGATAACCGCAAGGAATACTCCGAGCGCGAGCAAGATTCAAAGAAAGACGATCACCGGTTACGCGTGAACGGACGAAACTTTTCGGCTCGACAAATCCTCCTTGAGATGGTCGAACAAGTGATTTACGAGGTCATCGAGATTGGTATAGTCCTCACGAGAGTAGTAGAAGTTTTCTCCAGGGAATGCGGCTCGCAAAGAAGCCGCGAATTTTCCCTTCTCGCTTTGTTCCACGACGAGCTTGATCTTCCCCTCGGCGTCCGGATGTTTTCCGTACATGTTGAGGTATCGGTCGAGTTTGTTGTCCACATTTGCTTGTGCGAGACGCTCGATCACTTCCCGGTCATGCTCAACGTTCTTGAGGGTCAGCTCGATCTGTGGTGTCATAAAGCGAGAAAGTTAGAAGACGTTTCCTCGTGAAGAGGATGGGAGAGTATATCCCTCTTGTCGTTAAGCGTAAAGGGGAAATTATTCTTTTTCTGGGAGTTCTGCCTGGACTTCCTGGTACAACATGTCAAAAGCAAGAAAAGAACAATGCGGCAAGCACGCAGGCGAGTGGGGGGCGAAGAAAATGGTATTGGCCGAATCGATATTCCGGATACAATCGGGAAAAGACTTCTTCGCCCATCCAATGGTCATCCGGTCGAGCCAACCATCTACCGCCCGCATCGTCTCACCAAAAGAAGATACGAAGCATCCGTCCGACAACCCGGCACTTCGTCCGCGATCTTTCGATGAGTACGTGGGACAATCCGATGTAGTGGGGAGACTCCGGGTCGCGACCGAATCAGCCCGTATCCGACAAACACCCCTGGAGCACGTACTCTTCTATGGTCCTCCGTGACTCGGCAAAACGACGCTCGCGAATATCCTCTCGCACGAGATGGGAGCACACCTGCGACAAACCTCATGACCCGCATGTCAGAAGCCGAGCGATCTCATATCCATCCTCACGGGACTCAAGGATGGCGACATGCTCTTCATTGACGAGATGCACCGTCTCCCTCCTGCACTCGAAGAGATCTGCTACTCCGCAATGGAAGATCGGACGATCGACATCATGATCGGATCCGGTACAGGAGCCACGAGTGTGACAATGAATATCGCTCCTTTTACCCTCATCGGTGCCACGACGAGACTGTCGCTTCTTTCTGGACCCCTGCGTGACCGATTCGGAAATATCCTCAAGCTCGACCTCTACGATGAGGAAGAACTCGCCCGTATCGCCCGCCGGTCGATGAGCCTCCTCGGATATGACGGCCTGCCGAACGAGGCAGTATCGCTCATTGCGCGCCGCGGACGCGGGACTCCGCGTATCGTGAATCGCTATGCGAAGATCCTGCGCGACTACGCGACCGTGGGGCGTGATATTGCCTCTCCCGAGGCTATCAGCTCGGTCTTCATGGAGATCGGCGTGGATAATGAATGACTCGACCAAATCGACCGGACACTCTTACAGGCACTCTCGGTCACATTCGCTGGGCGGGCGGTATGAGTAGGCACGCTCGCGGCGTATCTCGGAGAGGAAGCCGAAACTCTCGAGGACGTGATCGAGCCATACCTCCTGAAGAAGGGCTACATGGAAAGAACGCCCGCATGACGACGAATCACGCGGGCAGGAGAATCGATTATCAGAACGCTCGGCTAATTCAGGAATCCATTTATCCTCGTAATGGTATCCGAACGCACAGACACGGCCCCCTGCAATGGGGAAAAGCAACTTTGGAGATCGCGCAGACTTGCCATAGCACTGGCTCATAGCTGAATAAACTTCGGATTCGGAACGAAGAGCTTCGGAGCCTTCTCCCGAGACTGCATAATTCCGAGGGGGAGATACGTACTGCCGACCATGATTCCGACTTCAATATGATCGCCGTAACTGTCGGTTCTTTGGATATCGTACACCTGCTTGTAGTATGCCTTGGCCCTGGCAAGGGCAGCTGGATCAAATCGGACGCGGAGAAGATTCGCGCATGCTCCAACCAATTCAGCATTGTCCCGAATCCAATGGAAGAACTCTCACTCGCCACCCTCCTCAAAACGAGAAGCTCATGGGAGGGCACTTCCATTCTTCTGCAGGCCATCAGCCACGAATCGTCCGAGTTGGTCGAGCGACATATTCGTATCATTAGTTGGTACGTTTATATTAAAACACAGTAATTTTTAATCGTCAATATTCCTCTACTTATTTTTGCGCCATAGTATTCTTGTTTCGGACCTTACAGTATTCCATCAAAAGAACCATCGCCACGATGTTGCGGTTGGAGTTTCCTGGCTTGGCAATTCTCCGGTTCGCAGCGGACGTCTCGGCGGATGCCGATATTTCACCTCCAGCACCGAACGCATCCGTACCCCCCTCGTAGCGGTTGGTAGGCCTGACTCACCTACGAGTATTCCTGTTTTTATTACAGGAACATGGAGAAGAAAAATAAAAACGAATCTTCGGGAAGAAGACTCGTCTCGATCTCGAAGCCCCGCTTCGCTCTCGGGAGCAACCTGCCTTTCTCTACCAGAAGAATACAACACCAAAAGGCCGAAGCGATACGTGGGAGGAGGCGACTACATGGAGCATGAGGACATACGGATGGAAAAGGAAGAGATAAAAAAATCCTCTCCCGCGGGAGAGGATAACCGATACAATGAACAAAGCCTACGTTCGAGAAACCGCTCCCGCCATGTGGAAGACGTAAAACGAGCAAAAGTAGGACTGTCGACTCATGGAAATCGGTAACGAGTGAGGAAAGACAATACTCTGAAAACCCCGAAAGCAAACAGATTTTTCGGTATCACCTAGGCACGCGACTCGGGCAAAGCATTTTCGAGTTTGCCCAAGAATCTCAAGGGACGGTCATCATCGTACGCGATGATGGTCGTATTCTCCGGGATGGTGATTCATTTCGCCGCACAGCGTGCGAGCAGGTCATCGGCGATACAGGATATCACTACGACAGGTGGTACAGCTCCGGAGAGCGCGAGCCTCGTCATGAGCTCAGCGATACCCCAAGCCGTAAATGCCACATAGTTGGCAACGATCACGGAGGGAGGATTCGCCGATGCGATAGCACTCGTCAAACGTGCATGAAGCCCGTCACGCATCTGAACGAACACCTCGGGCAAGATGCCATTCGGGAATGCCTCGGGATCTTCTGGTTTGAATCTGGGTGGCAACAATACCGAGTCTACGGCGTGATCGTTTCTCTCCAGGACACGCACGGTAGCACTGAGTCGATCGGAGAAAGTATCGAAGACGAGAGCGGACGAAGAAGGATCTTCAGAAGAAAGCACGTCGGACACGGGCGGTCGATAGTAAGATTTCGGTAAGTACATACTATACCAAAATCTCCGAAAAAAAACAAAAACCTCTTCCTGAGAGAAAGAGGTACAGTGTCGGTATGAGAAAATTACACGTCGAGATTCGTCACCTGTTTGGCGCGACTCTGGATGAATCTCCGGCGGGGGGCAACATCCTCTCCCATAAGCACGCGGAAAACCTCATTGGCACGCTCGGCATCATCGATCCCGACACGACTCATCACGCGGACCTGAGGATCCATGGTCGTTTCCCAGAGCTGCTCGGCGTTCATCTCTCCGAGTCCTTTGTATCGCTGGATCCCATCAGAGACCACGTTATATTCAAGTCGAATCCGCTCTTTTTCCTCATCGGTGTGAGCATACCAGACTTTCTTGTCCTTGGCGAGCTTGTAGAGGGGTGGCTGGGCAATATAGAGGTAGCCGCCCGTAATGACATCGCGCAGGTAGCGAAAGAAAAACGTGAGCAAGAGCGTGCGGATATGCGCCCCGTCGACATCGGCGTCGGTCATGATAATGATCCGATGATAGCGGAGCTTCGACACATCGAAAGTGTCGCCAATGGATGTCCCGAGCGCGATGATGAGGTTCTTGATTTCCTGGTTGCCGAAGATCTTGTCGATGCGGGCTTGTTCGGTATTGAGAATCTTTCCGCGCAGCGGCAAGATCGCCTGAAATTCCCGATCGCGCCCCTGCTTCGCCGACCCTCCAGCCGAGTCTCCCTCGACAATATAGAGTTCGGATTTGACCGGGTCCTTACTCGAACAGTCAGCGAGCTTCCCCGGCAGTGTCATGCCTTCGAGCGCACCCTTACGGATAATGGTATCCCGGGCGTTGCGTGCCGCCATACGGGCCTGATAGGCGAGCACGCACTTGTCGATAATTCCCTTAGCGGTCTTCGGATTCTCGGCAAAGAATTCGTAGATCTTCTCCGCAACGACCTTGTCTACCGCTCCGCGGGCTTCGCTCGTCCCGAGCTTCGATTTGGTCTGACCTTCGAACTGGGGTTCCGGGACCTTGATACTCACGACTGCCGTAAGCCCTTCGGATACGTCGTCATTGCCAAGGTTGCTATCTTTCTCCTTGAGAATCTCGTTATCGCGAGCGTACTTGTTGATCATGCGCGTGAGCGCGGTGCGGAATCCCACGAGGTGCGTCCCGCCTTCGGGTGTATGGATATTGTTGACGAACGAGATGGTTTTCTCATCGTAGTCGTCCTTTTTGTACTGGAGCGATACTTCCACCTGCATATCGTCGATGGTACGCTCGGCGTAGAACACGTCTCCGATCGCTTCTGCGCGACGATTGAGAAACGAGACGTAAGACCGAACCCCTCCCTCGAAATAGAAGCGGTATACGAAACCATCACGATGGTCAAAGAACGTGATTGTAATGCCTTTTGTCAGGTATGCCTGCTGTCGCAGGCGTGAGACGATGGTGTCACGGTCAAACTCGACCGTAGAGAACATGCTGTCATCCGGCCAGAAGCGGATCTTGGTCCCCCGCTTCTCCGTCTCACCAATATCTGCTGCGGGCGCGTCCGGCGCACCACGCTGGAATACCTGGATATACTCCCTTCCTCCGCGATAGACCCGAGCTTCGAGTTTGTTCGAGAGCGCGTTCACGACCGATGCTCCGACTCCATGGAGTCCTCCAGAGACCTTGTACCCGCTCTCAGCTCCACCGAATTTTCCTCCAGCATGGAGCACCGTGAGGATCGTCTCAAGCGTGGATTTTCCCGTCTTCGGGTGGATATCTACGGGGATACCGCGGCCGTCATCCTCCACCGAGAGGCTCCCATCTTCCTCGATTGCAACGATGACATGCGTGGCGTGTCCCGCCATTGCTTCATCAATCGAGTTATCCACGATCTCCCATACGAGGTGATGGAGTCCGCGTTCATCGGTAGAACCGATGTACATTCCGGGGCGTTTCCGGACAGGCTCAAGGCCTTCGAGGATCTGGATATTGGACGCATCGTACTGGCCGGACGTGGAGAATTCACTCATGGGAAACGGTATAGTCGGGAAAACGATTTGGCAGTGATTGTAGCGGAAACAACCAAAAAGTAAAATCTCGACTCACCCTCCCGTGAAACGTTGCGTCTGGAGGGAAAACGAATACAATCTTCTGCCATCCAATAAACTCCCAACGACATGGGCAACGCGCATATCATCACGGAACACAAGGACGACACGCTCGAAAACTACTTCTTCGGCCTCATCATGGCAAAAGCCGTAACCTACGAGACGATCGATGGGGTGCTCGCGAAAATCCGCTATCTCCCGACAGAACTGGGAGACCGCACGAGCGAGATGCGTTGGCTCTCTGAAGAAGAGCGTATGGCAATCATTTGAATGCTGCTCGGATCGGGATTCGATGGAGACTTCGACGGAATCCGGAAGTATGTGAACCGCACGTTCTTGGAACACATGGATATAATCCGAAAAATGCCGTACGAAGAGCGTGGGGCCATCCCCTCTCTCATTCTGAATATCGTAGAGAACCTCATCGATATTCACGACTCAAATGCCATGAATTTCGTCATGCACGACAAGAAAGAAGATGTGGAACGACTCCTTTTGGAGTGTGTCGTCAATGCGACAAAAGAGCTCGGACGGGAGCTCCTCTCGATCCTCTCGAGCGTCCGCGACCTCTTCGAACGCACGGTCGGAGCAAACCATGCGGCGGAGCTTGCGACCATCTCAGGACGCGTGAAACGGGCGATGGAAAGTCTCGTGGAAAAATACGAATACGACCCCGAGATCGAGAATAATATCGAGCTCTTCCGAATCGACATGCAGCGACTCCGCAGCCGGCTGTAAGGAAAACCTGCACGAAAGCGCGTACGAAAAATCCTACTAGATTTCCAATGAGCGACGCTCTTTTATCCACGCGAGAAGACCCCTGCCAGACCGTACCGAATGCGAAGCCGGCACATACGTCCCCCATTCTTCCGCCGCTCGAATCAAATGAAGCCTTTCTCGCCGTGATTCATGCTCTCCGCGATGCCGAGGTTTCGAGTCCAGATCGCACCCGGAGTATCGATGCAATTATCGCAAAAACGACGGCAGGCACGGGAAGTCCTAGGATCAACAAGAATGGTGTGATGGCGATATACACGATTGCTTCGAGTCTCGCCGAAACATTCCAGAACCCTACATTCCAGCAAGATCCGAAAGAGCCTATCCACTCTTTCGTTTCGAATCTCCCGGACATGTTCGAACCAGGGTCATGGATGAGATCCGTGATCGCTTCGGATCTTCCGCGAAACCGACGTGAAACACTCATATACGGCACGTTTTTTATCTGGCTCGATCGGACGTATTTCCGGCACAAGGGAGCCCGAGTACCCGAACCAATACTCCGGTACCTCCAAGAAGATCATGTCCAGACACAGGGCGTCCACTTCTTGAAGGCGAGTCTCGATAGAATGGGGAGCAACAATGACAATCACCGGAACCGACACCTCGAACTCGGATTCTGTCTCCTCTCAGGAGACGACTCGCTCGAGATCGCGGAGCTCGTAGAGGAGGCGAAGCGACCGGAAAACCAGTGACTCGACAAACAAAGCTGCGTGGCACTCGAAAAAATAGAGACGGGTTTCCGGACTGCGGCGAACGTACTCAAGAATGAATTTCAAGAGCAAATCAACAGTACAAAAGGGGCGGCCACGATTTCGGACATCTCGAAGTTCCTCATCAAGACCGACCGAATTGTCGACCGCTTCGGTGTGCATATCAACCTGATGAACTGGTCGATGCAACCATATGCCGAGGAGCCGGCACACCGTCCGTACATTCTCCTGCTTCGCAACCACATAGACCGAATAGAAAAGAGCGTCCGCGATGTACTGGATATCGTCTCGGATATCGAGAAGCTCTACCCTGCAAATTCCCCTTGGGCATCGAGCCAGAATGGAATGCTCGTTTCGGTCTTGCGACTCCGAATGCTCTGGCTCCAATACAATCTCTGCAAGATCCAGATCAACACCGCCCCCTCCCTATTCGAGCAGAGAATACATAAAGGCGGAGGAAAAACGCAAGAGAACCACCAAATCTACGCAGCCGAGACAGAGCGTTTCACAAAGCGAATAGAACTCGGGGAACAAAATCTCTCCCAAATTATCGCGCTCTGCGATGATCTCGCCAGTCGGGAGCCGCGGTACGCACAATGTGCGGCGGCTGCCCCCTGGGACAATTCCGGATGACCGTCACAGATGCGGACCGGAGATCTCATCGATGCTATCATTGGGCACGCTACCACATCCCTCGATGCCGACAAGAATCGCGCATTGGAGCAAAGAGAAAAACGCAGAACTTACGGTATTCTCTGCAATTTCTCCTATCTCCCACTCATACTCGCACGCTACGAATCGAGACTTGAGTCATCAGTGCGGCGCGACATCGAGAGTGGAATCTCAAATATCCTGCTCATGCAGGAAGAGAGAGATCCGAATACTCTCAACGATGTGGATCTGGTGACAGCGGAAAACGCACAAACCCGACGCCTCCAGTTCATTCGGAATTTCGCACAGGTACCACCGGAAAATCCGGACATTTTTCGCGAAACCGTAGAGAACGCATACCAACTCTTCCGGACTCTTCCTGCCGAAGAGCGCACCGACGACCTACTCTCGATGCTCGCTGATACGCTCATGCGACGTCTTCAAGAAGTCTGATCGCGGCGGACTTCGCTCCAGGCATCCCTCCTACTCTTCGAGGTGACGCAAGCACTCCGTCTATCATACTTTCGCAGTCCCCGAGGATCAAAAACACTTTCTGGTACGCTCTCTCGGATTTCACAGTTTGCCAAAACAAACTCAAGTGCTGGATCTTCATCGGATTCTCTCGGACGAATCTGTCTCGAGCTTGCCCGAGTCTCCGCCATCATCGGAGCAGATCTCTGTACCAACCGGAAATACTCCGTTGTTCCGAAGGAATTAAAACAAGAATGCTTCGAGAGTCTCCGAAGAGCTCTCTACCTTCATCCGAATTTTTCAGCGGTCCTCTCATCAATGGAGGCTGATGAGCTCCAGCGCATCAGCGTAATGCTCGACATCCAGAGTCCCACCGATCTGCTCACGAAGACTCGTCCGGCAAAAGACGTACTGGTGAAAGGAATCAGGAGCATCGTTATGACGATGGGGTCGAGAGAGCGTTCGAGAGCACTCACGAACGCTCTCTCCAAGGAAATCGCCACGACCGTGAATGAATTGCTCGAAACGGAAGATGCCCAACACGCCAAGGCGACATGAACGGTAATCAACCATCTAAGAACCCGTCTCACCAAGAGCGTCTTTGCGATGATCGGCGAAAAAATATTCCACGGCCGCTGAGTCGTCCATATGGCGATTCTCAAACCTGAATCATTCAAGACGTCCGAGGTGCCCGACTCATCAGCGATACTCTCGGCCGCGGTAAAGAACGAAGAAATTTCCCGAGATCAGCGCATCACGCCACTCGTGATTCATCCGTGAGTCGTGATATTCGTGGCTCACGAGCCGACCGTCTCATCCCAGATCCGCTCCATTATTCAGTCCGAAGGACTGGAAGACTCGATGGAACGTCTCTGCGATGCCATACTCGATCTCCAAGACGGCCTCGATGGAGCCAAGCTCGCGAAAAAATGTATCGAGGCTCTCCTGCCACGGAAGAGGAGTGGCATGATGAATGCCTGTGCCGGATGGGTCATCGATCCGGACACGGGCATTGCATCAGCTCTTGCGGGTGATTCAATCAATGAAAACAAGACTCCTGAGAATAGAGCTTCTTCTGTCGCCCGGGCCGCGAGTGCCTGCTATCTCGCTGTCACCGATGCTGGCGAAGCACAGGAATTCAAAAAACCTGGAAGTGAGTCTACCCATTATTTTCAGTCGCTCTACTTCCAGACATCAACACGCACTCCCCCATCTTGCCTGCGTCCCGGTGCGACAATTTTCCTCCAGGTAGTGCCGCAGTGAGAATACTTGTCACACCTCGTGAGAAATGGAATCATTTCGGGGAGCGCGCTCGCAACGATACCGGCACACGAAGTCGCCGCCCTCGAGAATACCGTCCCACTGATCGGAACAATTTCCCATGTGAGCCAATGATGACAGGTGGACGTTATGATTACCGGACCACTCACCTTTGCCCGGCACTATCTCACAACCATGCGGGCAGCACGATCGGCGGGAGTCGTCTACATCGATGAGCGGAGTATCCAAGGGTCCAATTCGGAACACGGCATGCTCACGGCACAATCACAAATAACGACCGGGAACCGCGGACAAACGGTCGCCCCGAGAGTCCTCATGAGCGGCCCTGGGTGAGAAAATATGAGAGGCGTCTGTTCGTTTCTTGGTCCGGATTCATTGCGAGTCGTCTTCGAGCTTTCGAGAGATGCGATCTCAAGACTCGGCCCGTTTCTTGCGACACAGGGCGATCTGACAGTGGCGGTAAACATACTCTCCGATCTTCGAGCGAACCTCGTCTCTGCTCTCAGAAACCTCTGTCGCAAAGACGAAACAGCAAAAGGGGAAATGGTCACCAAATACCTGGACCAAACCCTGCAAAGGATCCTCGACAATCCACAGGCGTCACCTGGAAAAAACTCCAGAATTTGAACTGAAACAGCACGAAAAATCCATTGGGGTGAGCTGATAAAAAGGACAATCCGCGCCGCAATCCCTCCGGAAAAAGACTACACGCCCGATGCCGTAGATGAGATCATTCGAACCGTCGGTGACGATCTTATCGAGCACACGTCATCACACGATTCCATCTTCCACGAACTCCTCGCGCTCCCTGGGCTCGATGCCGCCAAAAATCCGCTCTTTCGCATAACAATAGACTCGAAAACACTTGAGCTTTCCACGGCAACGATCGACCATCTCAAAACACCGCTTATCACGATGAACCCTCACTCTGGACTCGTGGAGCTGACATTCCGATATACCAGATCGGCGGAATCCAATAAGTTTGTCCGATCGTTGCGAGAGAAGCTTCTCTGAAACGATGCATCGGGAATGCGATCGACGCTTCTCTAGAACCCCCTGCGCCGTACGATCAAGAATCGCGCGAAATATCCGACAAGAAACATTGACAAAAAGATCATTCTCAGAAGGTCGGTGCTTTCGAGTGCGGTACGCACTGAGTCTGGAAAAGAGAAGATGACCGCTGCCTGTGCGATCCCGTTGATAAATACCTCAATGACCGCAAATCCCCCGAGGAGCTCTTTAATGTTTTTTATGTGGTCAACCCGATCACGATCGATCCGGGCGCGGCGCAGTTCCGATTCACGTTCGGCGGCACGGCGCGCGCTCTCGAGGACGGTTTCCTTCACGAGGGTATTCTTAGAGACGGCTTTTTCGTAGGAACGGAGCGTTGCCTTCGCCTTCCGTACAAAATTATCGAAGTACCGGGACTCCGTGGCACCGAGCGTTTCAATGCGCGATTCCAGATTCTCCACATTGCCTTCTATCGACTCAATGTCGTAGGCGAGAGAGAAATTGAGAGAATCGAATCGCGAGACTTCCCGGTTGAGCTTCGCGAGAACATCATCTCCAAGACTCCGGCGAGACTCATCAGCCAAGAGGCGTTCGCATTCACGTACGATCTGCTCATGCATGACGAGTGATTCTGGGTAGACCCCTCAGAGAAAATGCTCGTGAAATCGGGCGATCTTGCGGGAGTATACGATAATGTGTTCGATATTCTTAAGAGCGTTGGTGAGGTACTCTTCATCCTCCTCAAGAGAAAAAACAACGTGTGTCCGGTCGAGACGTTTATGCGCGAGTCCGTAGGCGATGTGGTCGAAATAGCGCATATTAGCCGAACAGTCCGTCACCGTGAGCAGTACATCATCGGTCGGGAGAGCCATGCCTCCGGATGGAAGATCCGGAATCGACCCAAGAATCTGCCTGGACGATTCCACGAATCATGAGCCATCCACGGTCGAGTCGGACGATTCAACCGTGACGGAGTACTCAAAGAGGTCTACATCGAAAAAACGCTTCATCCGAAAACGGAGTATCTGCCCCGGAGTCGGAATCCAAGATGCTTCATCTCGTCGTGAAAACCGTCCGTCGAGTGCAGCGTGAACGACCGAAATATCATCGGTCGTCCGCGAAACGCTCGGATCTCGCAGGACCGGGAAGACTCGAACGTAGGCAGGATTACGAATCGGTATCGGTAAGTGCATGGGTGTGCTTTATCTGGTCGAGGACAATCGCGGACATAAGAGTAATGGAGTTGCAAATTTCGGCTTCGGTCTCATCGGTACCGGAGAGGTCCATATCCCGCGTCACCGAGTCCGAGTATTCGATCGGAATCAGTGCGGTCTCCAGACCGGCACGCAGAGACGCAAGCGCGTTGGAGAGAGCAAGCGCATCCGATCGGCCCGATGTCCGCCAGACCTCCAGAAGCAATGCCACGATGTTATCGTGCTCGACCGGATCAAACAACCCGTCCTGGAGTGCGCGCGAGACCGAAGCGAGAAGCAAGCGGGATTCCTGAATCTGCGATAACATGGGAGTCTGGGAGTTATTCGGTCATGTCCGCACTCTGAGCCGGAAGTCCATCGAGATGCTCATCCGGAGAGCCGTAGTAAATGAACGCAGCCCATGATATATCCTGCGGATGACGCGAACGGAGGTACTTTTTCGACTCCACGAGCGATGATCCAATCGTGTCTCCGGCAAGTAGGTGTGAGTAGAAGCGTCCGGCAAAATCGCTCGCAGACACATCATTGACTGGCCACATGGTGGAAATGACACCCTTGGCCCCTCCGACTACGAATCCCGTGGCGATCCCCACGGATCCGAGCGGATCGGCATCGAAAATGCGATCCGAAGAAGGCACTTCGACGACAGTGTCGGAGAGCGCGCCAGATGAACAGGCATTGAGGAAAATCAGTGGATTCCCTCCGAGTGACCGCTTGATTTCAGTCACAGAGAGCAGCTGTCCGGAGGCGAGCACGAGACCGCTCTCATCGGGCGTATCACGGTCGTGCACGGCATGTCCAGCATAATGAATCACATCCCATGCCTGCCCGAGTAGCGGTACGAGATTCGGAATACTGGCATCCTCTCATCGTACTACCGTCATATCCGCAACACTCCGCATGGCAGCAATAATTGTCTCGACCTCTCGCTCCGTCCCCGGAAGATCTCCCGTTGGATTCACGATAAAGAGTATTCGAGGTTTTCTGTGTGTCTTGACAGGATTGACACGAATCTCGCCAGATACCAGCAACCCTCTTGCTATGGGATAGGAAAGCGCGAGAAATTTCGTACCATCGTGCATGATCTCCCACGGAATCTCCTGCTCATCGGTACGGATCACGAGATCTCCGGATCGCGATGAGAGTGCCTCGCGTATGCGCTCGGAGAGGAAGAGTCGGTAGATGGTATTGCCTGAGGTTTTGAGATCCGGAACGGACAACGGAAGGCTCGCAAGCTCATCAAGTGCCGTGCCGCGCACGATGGCAAGACGATTCACGGACGAGACGAAAGCCCGAATTCCTTCGATCACCGCCTTACGATTCTCCTCAAGGACCTTTATAGAGCGTTCATAGAGGTCTCGGTATTCGATCCGGTATTCATTCCCGGTGCGAAATATTCGCAAGACATCGGTATTTTTTCGTTGGTCGTCCGAGGATTCCGTACGAGCGTCACGTACGGCAGATGCCCTCATGCGAGGTGACCGGCGAATCATCCAGATGATTCCTGTCATACCGAGAATCGCGACAAAGATAGCGACAAGAAGAGCTGGATCGAGAGATTCGAACGAGGAAGACGCTCTCGTATCGGCGAGTACCTGTGGTTTGGATGACCCGATATCAGCGGTAGCGAGCAAACCGGATCACTCGATCTCGTTGCCACGCTCCTGCAAATCAACGGACTCAAGAGATTCCGAAGACTGAGGGGCTTGCGAGGATTCGTCCGTTTTTCCCGAGGCGGTGAGATTCTTTGTGTTTCTCTTCGTGTTTGGCGTCTGTGAGACAACCCCCGTCCAACTCGGCGTATCCGGTGATTTGGTCACTTTGACACCGAGCGTATATTCATTGATTCGTCTCCTCGTATCATCTACGAACACTCGCAATGACGAGGCCCTATCAGACACATATCAAACCGCCTCGAGATCATCGAGCGTGTATGAGATATTATTAATGCGCTCGAGCCATGCAACTCGCTCGGAGTCAGAGAGATCTTCGCGTGCGAGTGCCTTCGCGAGGAGGGATTTCTCGGATGCGAGATCGACTCCCTCGATGAATTCGATACCTGAACGCTTCCGATCGAGCTTCGATTCGAGCGATGACAGGAGGAATTTCTGGGAAGGGGTCATACGTTCATCGTACTCCCGACGTAGCACAGCAATCCGCTCGATCGCTTTCGAAAGGTCTGCTTGCGAGTTGAGGTACGAGACCACGACTTCTGGCTTATTGCGCAGGAGATCCGGAGCGAGCGATTGGAGCGCGGAGTCCGAGAGGAGAGCGGATTTCTCCGGAAAGAGTCGTTTTCCGAAGCCGGACAGATCAACAATTTCCTCGCTGCATACGACCCGGCTGTTATCCATTACGATACAGAGGCGAGCGAAACGAGGCCAGGAATCCGCTCGCGCGAGGACGGAAGCATCCCCCTCGGACCCGAGAGAAAACGCCTGTCGATCCGCATCGTACGACACCGATCAGGGGGCATTTCTCTCAGAATTATCATAGTACCACAGGAGATTTTCACCCTGATAGGTCATTCAGACATCGTACTCATCGGCATAGATGAGCTTGAACCATGCGGCATCGCGCACTAACCGAGAGTCTTGCGCGCTCCAGGAGAAGCGCACAATTCGATCGGACGGCATATCCACGGAAAAATGGATCCGATCCGAGACCACAGACGGATCTGACTGGACGACTGAGCGGGACTCCTCGGCATATACGAAGCCCGACCACCCGCAGAATAACAATGCGGCGAGACAGCAAAGGACCACATGCCGGGACGAGAAGGAATCGAAGAAAGACATATGTCCCATGAAAGAGCAGTTCTCTCTCATCAGAATACCGCACTTTTTGTGCCATGACAACTTCTTGGGCGCAAGAATCGGCAACCCTCCCGAAAACCCGCCAGCCACGAATAGACGCGAAATCCAGATATTATGGCTTCATTCTGCCATGTTGCCACTTCGTACCGAACAATTTATTTATACGGGGTAAATTTTGGGATAACTTTTTTTCTGGCTTCGCAGAGGTGATACCGAGTGTTTCCTCAATACTGGCTCTTACTATTTTCTTTGACAAAACAAAATAGTGTTGCTTAATATCAACGTGCCACCGGGGAGATCAAATATCCCACCGGCACGGCCTCGGGCCAAGCCATATTCTTACCCTCATTCTTATGCGAGTGATGCAGTGGCACTAAAAATGAAAAAGCAAAATCTCTGACAAAAGGTTTTCCCGGGAGCAATCCCGGCTTTTTTGTGACCGAATCGCCCGGACCCTAGGCAACGGAGAACAGGAGTCGTTCAAAGAGATCCACGAGAGATTTTTCATCCCGGTATTCGTGGATCCGATCCGTCACAATTCGCAGGGATCCAGAGATCTTCGTGCCCTCGGCATGGATGCAGACGATCGGCTTGTCGAGCATATGAGCCCACCCGATCTCGATCCCGAGTCCCGTGGAGGGAAACGAAACCTCCGCCACCATGAGATCGCATGACCGAATGACTCCGAGTGAGTCTTTCGGAATATCACACAACTCGTAGGGAAAAATGATCTCATGCCGGGAATCGGCAAATCGTTCACGTACGGGCCGATACAGTGTCTCGCGGTAATCGAGATCCTTGGAGTGGCAGACGTATACGCGCATTATTCAGCTGACGAGGATGTATCGACATAGACAACATCGAGACCGAATCTCTCACGCAGATGCTCGCCCACGGCGATCGGCCCAAACGTCTCGGTCTCGTAGTGGCCACCGAGCACGAATGCCTGTCCCGCCTCGCGCGCCGAAATAATCTGATAATGCACAGCCTCTCCCGTGATATAAGCATCGTATCATTCATCATGAGCCTCGAGTATCTGACTCCCGGCTCCTCCGGTCACCACGGATACCGAACCGATCGTTTCCTTGCCTTCGAAATTGTAGAGGTCGGGGACGATGCCAATCTCCATGATCGCCTCGACGAACGCATCGGTCGTAACGGGACGGGAAAACTTGATTCCGAAACCGATCACGCTCCCGTAGTACTGGCCGAACGGTTCGATATTAGCGGACTCATCCTCTCGTCCGAGGGCTATAAGGAGGGCTCGCATGAGTGCGATATTGTTGCCGGACTCGGGATGCCTATCGAGCGGGAGATGACAAGCGTAGAGCGCGATCCCTGCATCGAGGAAGCTGCGGACGCGGCGATAGTGAAGCCCCGTGAGTACGGACTCATGTCCCCAAAACATGCCGTGATGGACGAACAGGAAATCTACCCCGAGATCTCGCGCCATGTCGGCAGTATACGATGCCGCGTCCACGGCTACCCCTACCCGAACTACGTCATTGCGATCATTGTCGATTTGGAGCCCGTTTTTCGAATCATCTTTGATTCAGCGGATGTCGAGATATTCATCGAGATAGCGGATCAATTCGGATTTCTTCATGGTCGCATGGCGAAAAAGTACAAACCGAGTATACTGCCGAAAATCCGAAAAACAAGCCATGGACCAGACGCGGAAACTGCAAAACTCACACTCCATCGCGATACTCGGCTACGGACGGGAGGGGCGGGCGGCTATCGAGTACGCAACAGAACACCTCGGTATAAAACCGGAATCCCTTACGGTTCTCGATACCGGACTCCCGAATCGTCCGGAGAATCTCGATGCACGGATCGGTTTCGTTGGGGGCATCAACGCATTCTTGAATCTCAGTTGATACGATACGCTCCTCAAGAGTCCCGGCATTCCTCCGCACACGCTCCCGACTTCCGAGGACTACGACCGGAGTACGACGCTCGCCCAGCTTTTTTTCGATCTCGATCCTGATCGGGTGATTGTCGTATCCGGTACTCGCGGCAAATCGACACTCGCCACACTGCTTGCGCGCGTGATCGCGGATGCGGGGTATTCATGTCCGCTTCTCGGGAATATCGGCACACCTCCCCTGCCGGCCTACGATCCGAGCAATCCTCCGGATTACGCCGTCATCGAGCTCTCAAGTTACATGCTCGACCGCCTAGAAAAACGCAATTTCATAAGCATTCTCACCAATATTTTCCCAGACCACCTCGACTGGCACGGGAGCATGGAGGCATACGTAGCTGCGAAATTGCGCGTGATCCGCGGGAGTGACCACGCGTTCGTGAGTGCGCAGGTAGCCCAATGCGGATACCTGCAGAAATACGCGCAACTCTACGGTGAACTCCCGAGTCATGAAGTATTCGGTGCGGGCGGACGATACGGATATTCGGACGGATGCTGGATGCGCGATGGCAAGGAGCTCTTCTCAAGCGAGCGCATGAAAATCATTTGATCGCACGTCTTCGAGAACTTCGCGAGTATCATCGCTATTGCCGACCGCATCGGCATACCTCTGGACTCGGTCCGCAAGACGTTCGAGTCATTCGAAGGACTCCCTTACCGCTTGCGGTATGTGGATACCGTTCGGGGAGTGGAATTCTGGGACGATGCACATTCCCCGACCCCGGAATCCGCTATCGCGAGCATGCGGACACTCTCGGAGTCCGGACGACACATAGGGACCATGCTTCTTGGCGGACTCGACCGCGGATACGACTACCGTGCACTCGGTGAGGCGGTGCGAGATCTCGGCGTACGCCGATGCGTTCTCTTTCCTGATGCGGGCACGGCAATAAAAAAGCATCTCCCCGAAGATGTGGAGACGCTTGAAACACGCAGCATGGAAGAAGCGGTACGGTGGGCGGCGGAAACAAATTCTGGGGCGTGCCTGCTCTCTGCGGCCGCGCCAAGCTATTCGATTTGGCGAAATTTCGAAGAAAAATGAGACCGCTTCATCGAAGCGGTCCGTCAACTCGAATCCCACTAGGATCGGCTTGCATACGCATAGAGAAGCCTGAACGAGTCTCCTCGGGTAATGGCCTTGCCAGGATTGAAGCTCGTCCCACCAATGCCACCAAGCAGCTCCACGAATGTATGGATATGCGCGGCAAAGGGCGAACTGAGAGGGACATCGGCGAAGTCCTGAACCTCGGGACGGGAAAGCGGGACTCCCGAGAAGACAACCAAGAGCTTCACAAACTCGGCCCGAGTGATCGTATCGTTCGGACGAAAGGTTTTATTGGCACTGATATATCCGCGTTCAACCGCGAGCGAGAGAGGTCCGACAATAGGATCATTCGATGCGACGTCCGAAAATCGATACGCAGAACTTGTGGTGCCGGATACCGAGAACACACGAGCAAGCAATGTAAACGCGTCTCGACGGGAGAGTGATGGAATTGTGGCGATAAACCTCGTGGCGTCCCCCTGAACGATACCGCGGTAGTAGAGGTATGAGATCTGGCGATAAAGCTCCGAGTCTGGATTGGTATCAGTCGTGAAATCCGTCCCGGAAGTCGCGTACCCAGCAGTCTCAGGTACGAGCGCGAGCGAATCGGCATCCTCGGAGAACACCCCTTCCGACTCTATCACCCCAACCACAGAATCAACATCCGGAATCGATACCTCGGATTCGGCCGGCGCGGAATCATGGCTTTCATGCGATTCGAAGTCCTCCATCGAGTCACCCGCAGAGTCCTCGATGGGAGCGAAGACGTCATCGGCCGACACGTTCGCATCGGGAGTTTCGGATGCGGATACATTGGGAATCGGATCAATTACGGCGAGGATGGAATCATCTCCCCCTCCTAATGAGCCATAGATAAACTCGGCAGGATTGACCGAGTATTTCATTGCACTCTCTTTTCCGAGACCAGCATTGATAGCGGCAAAAAAGTCGAGCCCGTTCGCGGAAGCCTCCGAAAACGTGAAAGGCCAATATGTGTGGTACGGCGCGCTCTCGCGATCTATCTGAAAATGCACGTGTGGAGTGGTGGCGATTCCGCTCATACCGACCAAACCGATGAGATCTCCCTTCTTGACGGCAGTCCCCACGGTGGCGGACGCCTCGCTCATATGCAGGTACGATGAATAGAACGTCGCCGTCTCACCGTCAAACGGCACATTATCATGACGAAGGATAACGTATCTTCCGTTGGCAGTGTCGGTATTCACGCTCTTCACGACCACGCCATTGGCGGTAGCGCGAATAGGGGTGCCAATGGGAGCGCGAATATCGATCGCGAGATGTGACCCATCATATTCCACATGGTTCCCGCGATAACTCCCCATGTACACGACCGGGTAGGTATAGCGTTCCCGCAGGATCGCCGAATTGTCCGCGGAGCCACTCTCCAGTCGATCTGCATCGTATTTCGGCAATTCCACGAATGCATCAAGCGGAAAGTCCACGAAATTCATGGCCTTGTTCGTATAGCCGGACTGGAGCCAGTCGGGGACGCTCGCGACAGGCATAACAGCACCATCGAACGGATCGGCCTGCACTCCGGAATATTCGAGGACCGATCCCTGAATATACGGAAGCGCGAATGACGATCCGAAGTACACTCCGGCAAGCGCGAGATTGAGGAGCCACACCTGGATGATATTTTGTCGGCTTGCGATCATGTTCGTTTCTGGAAAGACACTATATCGGATTCGCTCCCATGCTAACACAAAAGAAATTCTCGAGCAAATATCTTCCATCGTTTGCTTTTCATGCGATTCTTCCATATACTTCTGGCTCTCATAGACCGTTTTCATGTTTTCCATCGATATCGTCCACGCCCCCGAATCTCTGGAACTCGATCCAGATGTCCTTACGACCATCGCCGAGGCCGTCACTTTGTGTTCATCCGATGGCGAGGACTGAGTTTTTGCCGTGGCATGTGTTGATGACGAGCGAATGCGCGAACTCAATGCCCTCTATCGGAGCAAGGACGCCCCTACTGATGTCCTATCGTTCCGGTACAGCGCAAGATTCGATGACCCGGACGCCACGATCGGCGATATCGTGATTTCTCCAGCCTTCGTATCGGCACAGGCCCGCGAGTACGGCGTAACAGAGACGGCCGAGGCCTACACCCTCATCCTCCACGGCTGCCTACATATCCTCGGATACGATCATGAGACAGACGAAGAATACGCCGCTATGTCGGCACACGAGATGAGTATGAAACAGCTTCTGAGAGAACAGCATTCACTGATACTGAGATAATTATGGCCCGAGAGAAAATCATCATAAAAAACCCCGCTGAGATAGAGGGGATCCGCAAATCCTCCCGACTCGCCGCCGAGACGCTCGACATGATCGAACGGTATATCGAGCCTGGCATCTCGACCGATGAGCTCGATCATATATGTAACGCATTCATGATCGAACACGGAGCGCGCTCCGCGTGCATCGACTATCTCGGCAACAATCGCTGGGGTAAGGGCGGTTACCCGAAATGCACCTGCATTTCCCGTAACGAGGTCATCTGTCACGGTATTCCGAATCCGGACGAACGCCTCCAGGACGGGGATATCGTGAATATCGATGTGACCACCGTCCTCGACGGATACTTCGGGGATACTTCGCGAACCTATCTCGTGGGTAATGTCTCCGCGAAGAAACGCAAACTCGTGGAGGTAACCGAAAAAGCTATGTACCGGGGAATCGAAGCGATCAGGCCCGGGGGACACATTGGTGATATTGGCCACGCGATCATGACCTATGCCGAGCCGCTCGGCTACTCGGTCGTGCGCGAGTATACCGGACACGGGACGGGCGTGGAGTTCCATGAGGCACCGTACATCTACCACCGGGCCGAGCGCGGGACGGGCGCACGCATAGAGCCGGGCATGGTCTTTACGGTGGAGCCGATGATCAATATCGGCGGATACAAGACCAAACTCCTCGATGATGACTGGACCGTGAAGACGCAAGACGGGCAACCATCGGCCCAGTTCGAGCATACCATCCTCGTGACGGAAACGGGGTATGAAATTCTCACAACCACCAAGTAAGAGGTTTGTAAAAATTTCTTGACACACGGGGGTCGACACATATCATAAACCACATGATTTCCAAGACCAACCTCCTCCTCATTGCTTCCACGCTCCTTCTCGGGGCTGGTTTCGCGAGAGGATAGGAGGATTCTTTGGAAGTCCACCCCTCTCGTAAGCGAGAGGGGTTTTATTTTTCTCTTCCATACGATTATGACCAATCATGTGAATGGTCCGATAACGATCATCGCCGACACTGACTCCGAGCGTCTCAGTATCGTCAAAGCCGTGATCGGGGATTTTGCCGAGACATTTGACGTAAGCACCCCCGAGACCAGAAATCAGATGTATCAGCGGGTAATAACACTCCTCTTGGCACATGAGGCAGATATAAATGTCGTTGTCTCCGATGACGAAGCTCTTATGGCATTTGTTCATCACATGGCCAATACGGTCAAAGGGAGAGTCGGGCAGATTATCACACTTGGTGATACTAAGAAACCTGCCAGTATTCAACACAAATGAACAACCCCAATGCGACATGTTCAATTCGTTGTGGACGAGACAAGTATTGCGATCAACCAAGGAGTAGAGGATCTCCGGCGTGCAATGCGACAAAAAGCGGCCTAGGCCGCTTTTTTTTCATGTCGGAGTAATGCTATGAGCACATCTCTCGTGGCGAGCACATCACCGAGTGCCGTATGCGATTCATGTTCGTGGCCGATCCCGAGCGTATCCTTGAGGCCGCCGGGGGCCGAAAGACTCGTAATAGGAAACGGTTCTGGATCGCCTCGGAGCCGAGCAGCAAGATTGCGCTCGTTCACGATCGATTTGGTATCGATGAAATTATTGCCGAAGATATTGTCCCCGTAGAATGCCTCCGGCGCATGGCGCGAGAACGCCGCACAGAGGAACGCATAGTCGAACGGGTAGAATTGTCCGACGAGGATCGGTTTGCTCTCGAAATGCTCCGCGATGAACGAACGAAGTCGCTCCACGAATTGTGCGCATTCCACTCACTCTCGCATCCGTTCACGAGTGAATCCGTTGATCGCGAGCGATTCTTCGTTGATCGAGCAGCCATCGTGAGGACAAACATCAGCCTCCATTGTCGCTATAATTTCGAGCCGATCATCGAGTGCAGCGCACGCGAATTGGATGAGTCCGTTATGGAGAGGATCGAATCCGGTCGTCTCGGTGTCGATAATGAGGTAGACAGCGTGCTTTTTCATTCGGAGTGATTGGGAGTTTAGAGGAATTCCAGCAAGGCGTGGTACATGCGGGTCTTGAGTTCGTTCACACCCGTGCGGTCCGCAGCACTCACAAAGACAGGATCGAGAATCGCGTACTTCTCGCGATAGAGTACAATCTCCCGCTCCGAGAGCGTATCGGATTTATTGAAGACGTGAATCCGCGGCTGCGCGGCACCAATATCGGCGAGAATATTTTCCACAGTCGCGAGCTTCTCTTCGATGCGGGGATCTCCAGCATCAATCACATGAAGAAGCACATCGCTCTCGATGGAGTCTTCGAGCGTGGAGCGGAACGCCTCGATGAGATCTGGCGGCAGATCCCGAATGAAGCCGATCGTGTCATGTACGAGAGCGCGAACGCCGTGTTCTCCATCCCCAATCCATGCATCCCCCGTACGAGTCTCAAGTGTGGCAAAAAGCTTGTCTTCCGAGAGGACTCCCTTCTTGGTAAGCGCATTCATGAGGCTCGACTTCCCGGCGTTCGTATATCACACAATTCCGAACGTGGCAAACTGATCGCGACGCCGACGATCTCGCTGAAGCGTGCGAGTTCGCACGTACTTGGCGAGTTCACGGCGGATCCCTTGCTCCCTCTCACGCAAGTGGCGGCGCATGCGTTCGGTATTCGTCTCTCCGATTCCGCGGGTTCCGATTCCAGCACCCTGGCGAGAGAGCTCCATTCCCATTCCGAATATCCTCGGCCCCATATGACGGATGCTCGCGAGTTCGATCTGGAGCTTAGATTCCGGAGTTTTCGCGTGATCGGCAAAAATCTTGAGAATAAGATCTACCCGGTCCCACGCCTGAATCTCGAGCTTCCGTTTGCGAATCTCCTCCGAGATATTATAGAGCTGCGCGGGTTTGAGAATATTACCAATAATAAGGACATCGGCCTTGAGCTCACCTGCGACCGAGAGCATCTCATCGAGCTTGCCCGACCCCACAAACGTCCGGTAATCAGCGGTATCGCGCTTCTGTACATATTCCACCACGACCACGCCCGAATATGTCCGCACGAGACTGTCGATCTCGGCGAGACGGTGTTCCAGCTCCTCGGCCGGTACGTCCTTGGGGACGATATCCACGACGATGGCTCTCATAGAGAAAAAGTAGTAAAGGGGAGCATGGTAGCGAAAACCACATGAAAAGTCAAACAGTTTTCCCGTAGCAGTAGGCTTCGGTATGCGCCAATACGGGATACCGGGACAAAAGTGAAACTTTCTCTTGATTTCCTCGCTTTATTTATATAATGGCTCTACTTTTTCCAATTGATCAACGGCTATGGCTCCGAAGAAGAAACCAAGCAAGATCGTAAAGCTCCAGCTCAAAGCCGGACAAGCCAATCCTGCTCCCCCCGTTGGTACCGCTCTCGGGCCAACAGGTATCCAGATCGCGGAATTCTGCAAGCAATTCAACGACCGCACCAAGGATCGCATGGGAACCGTACTTCCCACGATCATCTATATTTTCGAGGATCGCTCCTTCGACTTCGAGACGAAGCAGCCACCGATGACCTTTCTCATCAAGCAGAAGATCAACCTCGGAAGCGGATCGAAGATTCCCCACAAGGAGAAGGTCGGACACCTCTCCATGACGCAACTTCAGGAGATCGCCACCGAGAAGATGCCAGACCTCAATGCCAACGATATGGACGCTGCCATGAAGATCGTGGCTGGTTCCGCTCGTGCTATGGGTGTGACTACGGATCTCTCAAAATAGTGCTTCGGGCGGACTTATCCGCCCTCTTGCTCCCATCGTCTAGCGGTTAGGACATCGCCCTCTCACGGCGAAAACACGAGTTCGATTCTCGTTGGGAGTACCATTTCCATTTCTGCACTTCGGATCGGTAGCTCAGTTGGTTAGAGCAGGGGACTCATAATCCCTTGGTCCACGGTTCAAGTCCGTGCAGGCCCACCACAATGCTGTGTTTTCGTCGATAATCCGCACACAAACAACGACAAGGACGACCGATGGAAGGGGAAGCCAAGAAACCCGGGGAACGGCGTCTGCAGATCCTGCAGACGCTCGCCGCGATGCTGCAGGAACCGCAGCCCGAGAAAATCACCACGGCCGCTCTCGCCGCACGTGCCGGCGTGTCGGAGGCGGCACTATACCGCCACTTCTCCAGCAAGGCACAGATGTATGAAGGCCTGATCGAGTTCATCGAACAGACGCTGTTCGGGCTGATCGCGCGCATCACCGCTGACACCCCCTTGCCGTCCGCGCAGATCAGGGCCATCCTCGGTATGCTGCTGAATTTCGCTGCAAAAAATCCCGGCATGACGCGGGTGCTGATCGGTGAAGCACTGGTGCACGAGAACGAGCGCCTGCAAAAACGCATCAATCAACTGCATGACCGCATCGAAGCCCAGTTGCGGCAATGCCTGCGTTTTTTCGGAGACAATCAGGCTGAACTCAGCGCACCGCTGGCCAATCTGCTGCAATGCGTGGTGGTGGGGCGCTGGCACCAGTTTGCCAAGAGCGGGTTTACCCGCGCGCCGGACGGCGACATCGACCTGCTGCTGTCACGCCTACTCGACGCTCACCCTGCCTGAACTGCTGTCGGGGCCGCATACCGGGCAGGCCGGGTCGCGCGGTACCGTCATCACGCGGGCATCGGTGCGCAGGCCGTCCCACAACAGCAGCCTGCCCACCAGCAGCTCGCCCACCCGGGCCAGATATTTCAGCGCCTCCAGCGCCTGCATCGCCCCGATCACGCCAACCAGCGGCGAAAACACCCCTGCCTCGGCACAGCGTAATTCGGGCTCACCCGCCTGATCAGGGAACAGGCAGTGATAACAGGGGCTGCTGGCATGGCGCGGATCGAAGGTGGCCAGCTGTCCCGAAAACCCGATCGCGGCGCCCGACACCAGCGGCTTGCCGAGCAGCACACAGGCACGGTTGACGGCATGCCGGGTAGCAAAGTTGTCCGATGCGTCGACCACCAGATCCACCGCCGCCACCGCCTCGTGCAGGGCATTGCCGACGAGCGTTTGACGAATGGGCTGCACTTCGATTTCGGGGTTGATGGCCTGCACGCTGCGGGCGAGCGAATCGGCCTTGTTCTGCCCGATCGCTGCGCTAACGTGGCCGATCTGGCGCTGCAGGTTGGTGAGATCGACGCTGTCGCCGTCGGCCAGCAGCAACCTGCCGACACCGGCTGCGCCCAGATAGAGTGCCACCGGGCATCCCAGCCCCCCGGCACCGACGATCAGCACCGCGCCCTCGGAGATACGCACCTGTCCGTCCACGCCGACTTGCGGCAACAGAATATGCCGGCTGTAGCGCAGGAGTTGATCGTCATTCATGTCCATACACGGCGGCGCGGCTATTTATAGCCGCGCCATTCCTCGGGTGTCTCGTCGCAATCGCCATGCAGATGGCGTTCGTAGACCTTCATGAAAGCTTGCTGTGATTTGATGTCCGGTTCATCGGCCGCGACATTGCGCCGTTGCACGCTCTCGCAGAAATAGGCCAGTGCACGCCTGAGCTTGCTGAGCAGGCTGTTGTCGAGATGGAATCCTTGACTCGCCAGTGCAGTTTCGAGCCCTTCCAGGGTGTACTCGCAGATGTGGTAGCTCACCAGCAGGCGGTCGGCCTCCGCCCCCAGCGTCACCTGCAAGCCTTCCAGGCCCTGCAGCAGGGACAGGGCGCGTTCCACTTGGCCCGTGGGCAAGGAATGGAAAACGATTTCGCGGCTTTTCTCGAGGTCACACGGACGCATGGCACCCCCGACAGGCTAGATAGGCACAGTATATAC
>DDBV01000019.1 GCA_002335145.1 Patescibacteria group bacterium UBA2023 | reverse complement strand
CACACCGGACGATTATATCGATGGAATCCTCTCGGACTGCGACACACGATTTGCCCGCGAGCAAGCAGAGCTCGATGCGCTCGGCGATACGCCATTGCCAGATATGCCAGAAAATCTGCATCTCACGATGCGAGTACAAAACGGCACCGAGCTAGTCGCCGACTCCTCGGCGGGACTCGGATACATGGCCGAAGCCTTCCGTGCATGGACACGAGCCTGGGAAGCACGGGAAATGCAATAGCATAGACAATCGAGAATCGGCGGGTACTATGCGGGTATCCGTCTTTTTTTGGTCACTATGCAATTCTTTCTCGCACTCTTCGAGCCGCTCTTCGTCTATCGATGGCGCACGATCGCCGAGATTGTCATCAACTCGCTCGTAGCGTGTGCGACGGTTTTGTCGGTAGGATTCTTCCAGCAGATACTCGCGAATATCGAAGCAGGGCTCCCCTACGATGCGAACTATCCAATCCTCTGGATTATCACGGCCATCGTCACGATTCCGGGGTTGATACGACTCATCTTCTACAAGAACGAACCGCGACTTTTCGTGATTACGAATCAGTACCTCACGCGCAAGTATCTCTCGAAATTCGTCATCATGGACAATGAGACGATCGCGCTCATGGGAACAGGAAAACTCCTCACGGTCATGAAGGGAGGAATCGACATCTGGACGGACCAACTCTGGCAGCTCTACTACCATGCGTTCCCGCAGCTCATCGCCTATGTCATCTCGCTCATACTTATCGCCCGCATCGAGCCCTGGCTCCTAGTGCCGGCAGGGATCTTCACGATTCTCGAGATCGTCTTCATCTGGTGGACCAATGCTCGTACTCACCGGTATCGCGTCTTGGTACGACAATTTCAGGATGACATGATGCGACAGTGGACCCGTGTCATCATGGAGAAATTCCCTATCCTCAAATACGATCGTACCGAGTCGGAAATACGAGTGACCGAACACCTGTGGAATCGTATCTTCGAGACGGACGGACACAAGAAAGGATTCTTCCTGTCACTCCTCAAGACAGGTACCGAGACAATTCTCGACCTCGCGAAGGTCGCATTCTTCGTTGCTATCGGGTGGTTCGGATGGGTACATCATCTCTCAGTCAGTGAGATCGCCATCACCCTGGTGCTCGCGAATTTCCTCTCGCGCTATGCCATGCGCGCGAACGAATACTACCGAGGATTCACGAGCGCGTCTGAGAAGATCGCGAAGACCATCGAGTTCTACGAGCAAACCCCCATCATGGCCGAGCTCGATTCCGGCAATGAATTCCACTACGAGCAATGAAATATTTCCCTGCGCGATGTATCGTTCTCATACACCGGACGGGCGCGTACGATCTTTCATACGTTCTCTCTCGATATTGCGGGGTCTCGTAAGACAGCATTCGTTGGGCCATCGGGCGTTGGGAAATCCACCCTCATGAAACTCATCCTCCGATTCATCACACCGGAATCGGGTACCATCTCGGTCGATGGACAGAATCTTGCTGATGTGAGCCTGCGAAGCTATTTTCGGACGATCGGATACCTCTCACAGGAGCCATCACTCTTTGATGGAACCGTCCGCGAGAATCTCCTTTGTGCACTGCCAGAGTGATTCGAACCCGATACAGCCCGACTCGAGACCGCCCTCCAGAATGCTCGATGTGACTTCGTCTTCTCTCTGCCACAGGGACTCGACACCGAGATCGGCGAAAAAGGCATCCGCCTCTCCGGAGGAGAGCGTCAGCGCATCGCCATCGCCCGACTCTTCTTACAGGATCCGTCATTCATCATGCTCGATGAACCAACAAGCGCGCTCGACTCCGTATCCGAGGCAGCCGTGACTCAGGCACTCGCGAGCCTCTTCGATGGTCGAACAGTCATCGTCATCGCCCACCGACTCCAGACTGTGAAAGAGTGTGACGAGATTATTTTCCTCGCAGACAATGGCGTACAAGCTCGTGGCACCCATGACGATCTCATGGCATCGAGTCCGGAATACGCCGCGATGGTCGACCTACAGAGCGGAACGCTCGCGTAGACGCTATCTTCTGGAGAAAATTCTCTTGCATTCCAGAGTTATATATATAATATATTCGGGTGTTCTCCTACCACGGATATATGCAGCTCACCGAAAAGCAACAGATCGTCCTCGATGCCATCTCTCGCTATCGCGCGGATTATGGCGTGTCCCCCACGCTCGTAGAGCTCCAGACCATGCTCGATATTCCGCATATCCGCAGCATCAGCCAGCACCTGGAAGCACTCGAGAAAAAGGGCTATGTCCTGCGCGGACGCGGACACCGCAGTATCCGCATTCGCGAGCAGGCGAGCATCCAGATGACATTCGATATTCCGGTTCTCGGCTATGCGAATGCCGGGAAACCACTCCACTATGCGGACGAACAACTCCTCTCGACCATCCAGGTCTCGTCGAGCATCGTGAGCAACACTCCGGAACGATACTTCTTCGTGCGGATCTCCGGCACTTCCATGAATAGCAAGTCCGTCAATGGCAAGACAATTTCGGATGGGAGCTATGCTCTCGTCCGCAAACAATCGGATCTCGACTCACCGGACGCTGCGTACCTCTTCGTGGTAAACGATGCAGCGACCGTAAAATGCTACCGTCACGATGCTGAGACGCTCACCCTCCTACCGAGATCCACGGACATCTCGCACTCTCCCATTATCCTTTCCGCGCACGATCCCGTAGAAGTCTCTGGCAAGATCATCGATGTCTTCGACCTCGCCTAATCCGATCTGAATGTTTTGACAAGGTACGGCCGATATGATTCAATGGTACGGCACTATTTTCTTGCATGGTTTTCCTTTTTTCATGAGCTTCGATTCGCTCCATTCACGCGCTCACGAGCGGGCACTTCCCTCCGGTACCGACAAGGCTCCGGATATGGATGCCTATGCTCGGAACCGATCCGAAGCCCTCGCGAAAGCGCGGGACGAGCAAAAGAGACAAGGAAAACTTGATACCGTAGATCCCATGGCGATCTTCTGGGGGTAGTCGAGAAAAACGACGCAAAAAATTGACACCCCGAGGAACATATGCGAGAATGATGAAAATCATCGTTCTCGCTTTTATTCCACTATCGTCTCGGACGATCGTCTATGCTTCGCAAGAATCTCGACACGCTCGCCTACGAGGGAATCTGTCGGAAAATCCGGACCCTCCTCGACCGAGAGATATCGGCCTTCTTGGCGCATGCCGGAATAGAATCCGACGAGCGCGATATCATGCTCCGGTCGGACGGACGCATCTTGCTCTCGCTCTCGCAGGAGCGCATCGTGCCACTACCGAAGTTGATCGAGGTGCTTGCCCATGCAAGCCTTACCGATCAGGATTGGCGGATTCTCAGCCGACTCGGAGTCGCACGCGCACGTGAGTATGCCGCGGAGTGCACGAGTCTCGATGAGTTTATTTTCCAAACGGCATAGTCACCGTTTCCCGGAGAGAGCCGTCCTCCGAGACGACCGAACAAGCGATACCCGGAACGAACGTTTCGATTTCAGGATGCTCCGCATCCGATGAGGCAATATATGCCATGCGGAGGGACGATATCCGATATGCTTGACTCGCATCATATCCGCGCTCAAAAAGCGCGTTCCCAATGAATGACTCGATCAACGAGACATCCGGACGAACAAATACCTCTTCGGTTTCTGAAAATCCACCAATCCGCGGAAGTGAGAAACCGGAGACATGTTTTGCTGCACGGTCATACGAGACGGTCGCGGCACGAGGAACGCCATAGGATTCATACACTTCGACTCCCCCTATGAGCATTCCATATTGGATGGTGACACTCTCCGAGCTGGCTTCAAACAGAGAGACTCCTGATCCGAACGATACAGGAAGTGTCGCAAATTTCTGGAGAAACGAATCGGTCTGTGACACGATTTCGTCTTCCGATTGCCACCCAGAACCATTCACGACCGAGTCATTGGAATTCCAAAGAGGCTCGTTCTTGCTTGCGAAGACTGAACCGTTCGTCACATCGATCGAGTAGATGAGGCCGTAGGGTTCATTGTCAGCGACTGTCATGAACCGCAAAGAGAGATCGGAAGAGACGGGGAAATCTCCAAGCAGTGCCCGTGGTACAGGCACGACCGCACCTGTGGATCGGTAGGACTTCGCCGTTCCCGGCAGAAGCCCGTACACATCGACAATGTCTGATGGCACGAGCACGACGTATTCGCGATCCATCGAAGGTACCGTGTCATGCGGAGGAGCGAAGAGGTCGGATAACGAGAATGCGTCATTGGAGACTGTCCGAGAAAGGTCCTCCGGTGACGAGGTGACATCGGATACCATCATTGCTGAGTCCGCTCCATGTGTCGGGTCTACCGGGGTGTCCGCCACAACCGATCGATCGGCACTCTCGTTCGATGATACTGGAGACGTTGATACGGCCGCGGTCGTATCTTTCGAGGCTCGTTCTTGAGTGGATACCATTTCCTTCGTGGCGGACTCCGAACTATCGGAGTCATTCGTTTTGGATGAGAGGACTGTTGGCTCAGTATCGCCAGACACTGACGAAAAGCCACCCATTGGTACGTCATCCGCGGCCATGCGATACAGTTCTTCGGTCTCGTCCAATATCGGAGTATCCACTACGGGCGCAATGGGAAGAACGAACGCGATAAATGTGTACGCAAGCGTCCCCCCAAGAACTGTCCCAAACCCGGAGCCGACCAAAAATGACCGGAGTCACCCGTGTCTCCGCCGGATTTGTTGGCTCGTGAAAGCTCCAGTATGTGCGGACGCGTTGGCAAGAAGCCGATCCCTGAGGGCCAGGCGAAATGCGGGATCGACCACCTCAATGTGCGAGCGTCCTGCGAGCATCGCCTCCGCGATCCGGAGCATGGCATCACGATCGGACACAAGAGACGGATCGAATCATACCATCTCATCGACGATTTCCGCAGCGGTATGAGAAGGATCGAACGGCATAAGCTACAGAAAGAAAAGAACGAGAAGGAGCGCGACTCCGGGAAATTCCGCCCGAATCTTTCGGAGATTTCGTGAGGCGATCTGTTTGCAGTTATCTACGCTCTTGCCGGTAATTTCGGCGATCTCGGTGAAGGAAAGCCCTTCCCAAATCCGAAGGATAAGAATCGTCCGGGCATCTTCCGGCAATTCATCGACCAACGTCCGGACCTGCGCGACCAGATCACGATCAGCGACCGCACCGGAAACATCTACCGAATCATCGGCCCGCTCGAAGGTCTCATCAATGGAATCGGACGGGTGATCCGTGCGATACGCATCTATGATCGTGGTACGCGCGATACGGTACAGCCAGTATTTGACAGCATCCTCGGTATCGCCCGAAAAAGAAGAAAAGGACCGGAGAGCCTTGAAAAACACCTCGGACGTGAGATCTTCGGCGCGTTCGGGATCATCGACCCGATACCGACAGAAACGGTATATCGAATCCACGAACGCATCGTAGATGATTCCGAACGCCTCGGTATCGCCCGAATGGAATGCTCGGACCGCTTCCGGAACGGATCGTGGCATAAGAATGAGAAGAATACGTTTTCATGATACGGATTGTCACGGACAATACAAGTACTGCCTCTTCATGAAGACGAAGACAGGGGAGAAATGTGACACCTCTGGCCCGAGAAAAAATCATTTGGCATTAATATCGGCATGCGTATAGTAGAGTTTCTATCGTTTGGTGTTGTTGGCCCATGTCCGAACTCGTCGCTCTCTCCTTGGGATCTAACGTCGGTGATCGTGTCGGGAATCTCCGCAGAGCGATCGAAGAACTCGCTTCGTTCCTTCGGATAGAGAAGGTTTCAGCGTTCTATGTTTCACGCGCCATTCTCTATGAAGCACAGGACGATTTCATTAATGTAGTCGTGCTCGGACGAACCGATCTGGAGCCCCTGGAGTTTCTCGACCGCACACAGACGGTGGAGCGCGACCTCTGACGAATATATCGTTTCCGATACGGTCCTCGGGAGATCGACATCGATATTGTTTTTTTTGGAGATCGACTCATCGATTCGGAGCGACTGACGATTCCACATATTGGAGCTGCGAGCCGGGACTTCGTCCTGGAGCCACTCGCGGAGATTGCCGCAGACCTCATCCATCCATCCTTGGACCGGACGGTAGGACAACTCCTCCTCGACATACCAGGATCTGACCGTACCGTCATTCAACGCTACGATGGCTAGTCTTGGTATAGAGATTGTCGGAATCCTCAATCTCTCACCGGATTCTTTCTCGGATGGCCACATATGCGAGACTCTCTCCGTATCGGAGCGTCTCCGTATACTCGTAGAGGACGGGGCTGATCGGATCGATGTTGGTGGGGAATCCACTGCTCCAGGCTCTTCGCCCATAGACGAGAGGACAGAACTCTCGCGACTCCAACCATTCTTCCAGGAAGCACGCACCTGCTCCATCCCGTTCTCGGTAGACACCATGAAATCTCGCGTAGCACTCGCGGGCATAGAGGCCGGATCAGACATGATCAACGATGTCTCAGGTGGACGCTCCGACCCCAGAATGCTCGACCTGCTGTCGGAACATCCGAGCGTCCGATATGTCCTCATGTACTCGGCACATTCCGGAGGACGGCCAGACAAAAAGAAGCCATCGAGGTCAGAGGACATTCTCGCGGATGTGAGTCGATTTTTCGAGACGCGCCTCCACGCGTGTGCGCTCGTTGGCATGAGGCAAGAACAGATTATTCTCGATCCCGGTATAGGCGCGTTCGTCTCACCCGATCCCGAGGATTCCCTCCGCATCCTGCGGAATATCCGCACCCTAAAAGAACGATTCGACCAGCCCATCTATGTCTGAACCTCACGAAAGGGGTTTCTTCGGGCGTATACCCCCGATACCGGACCGGAAGACCGTGTCGGCGGATCACTCGCCACGAGCGTCTATGCCGGACTTCTGGGGGCTGATTTCGTACGCATACACGATGTCCGGACCATGCGCCAATTCCGCGATCTCTGGAACGCACTCGAAAAGGATGATTAAAAAAAGGCCCGAGATGGGTTCTTTTTTTAATCATCCTGATGAGATGACTCGGAGAAAATGGAGTCGAGTATTTTCCCGTCACCTTCGGATGACTGCGAAAATTCACTCTCCAATCGAGACTGGATATACTCCCGAACTTCGGAATACGTTTGCTGTTTCGTTGTGTTTGTCGTCTTAGCAATCGCCGTATCAAGTTTCTCGATCAGCATGCGGTAGATCGTTTCGCGTTCGGATTCATCGATCGCACCGAGACGCTTATCAAGCTTGGCACGAAGAGCTTTGGTGATCGTTGGCTTCTTGGTTTCGATAGAAGTCTGTAACTCAACACCGTCTCTCTTCTCGCGTTCGGTTTGTTTCTCAGAAACGCTTCCAGTCGGAATCGGCTGTTCCCTACCCGCCATGTCTGTGTCAGATTCGGAGTTGTCTCTCGCTCCTGCGAGGGTACACCCGCGGACCGTCTTGACCTCAATCATCCCGTCTCCGAGATCAAATGAGCCGATGAGCTCATTTCCAGAGAGCGTGAGGGTCGCGGTGTCAGAAACTCCGGACAAGACGTCCGCAAGAGTAACCAAGTACGTGCTATCACCATTGTCTGTTGCAACAAGCGACCCGGAATACGATCCGTTCGTATCGGATTCACAATCCTCAAGCCGGAACGTTCCTGTAAGCAATTCTGAGATCTCCATGCGGAGATTACCCTCCCACCTTCCCGCAATACCAGAAATGGAAGTATCATCGCATGAAGACCCAGAAAAGGACACTTCATGTCGACGATGATCAGACGCCGTGGAAGTGTCTGCCGAGACTGATGCTGCAAACGCGGCCGAGCCGATCATAATCGCCGCAAGAAGGGCACTCTTTCGAAGATGTCGCATAGGAATGCTAAAGAAAATATCGCTTCCATTTGAGATTACGCCAACAGATCGATATTTCTTTCGGGGTCGAAAAAATCCCCTTTCCAGGGAAAGAGGATTTTTAATCTTCGAGGATTTTGAGATTGATCCGTTTATCAGCCTTGGAGCCATAAACCCGGAGGACTGTCCGGATCGCCTGGATCGTCCGACCGTCACGACCGATGATCGTCCGCATATCGGATTGGTGAGCACGCAGTGTCAGGAGTGTTCCGAGATCGTCTTCGATTTCCTCGATCGCAACGTCCTCCGGATGCGCCACCATAGAGGAGACGAGAAATCGGAGGAACTCTGAAGCGGTCATACGAGGGAGCAGTAACGAATTACGCTTGGACCTTTCCGGTACGAACCAAAACCTTCTTGAGGCTCTCGGAGTACTGCGCCCCCTGCGCGATGTACTTGCTTGCTTCGTCCATGTCAATACGGAGCTCCTTCGAGATCGGATTGTAGAATCCGAGAATCTTTTGGAATCCATGCTTCGCGGACTGAGCATGCTCTGTAAGAACGATGCGGAAGAAGGGAACGTGCTTTCGTCCGGCACGGGACATTCGGATCTTGAGCATAAGAAGAGAGAAGAATTGTTTTTTGGATGGTGCCCGAGGCGGGGCTCGAACCCGCACTCCCGAAGGAACAGGATTTTAAGTCCCGCGTGTCTACCGTTTCACCACTCGGGCAAGTGGCGAAAGGACCTCGAATTTAGAGGATTCCCTTCTTTTTGAGGGTCTTGATGGCGTTCGCCGAGAGGCGCACACGGAAGGTCATTCCGGTCTCCGGATCACGGAGGTTTCGCCAGAAGAGATTGGGACGGAACGTCCGCTTCGTACGGCGGACGGAGTGGGAGACAGCGTTTCCAGTGGAAGTACGCTTTCCAGTATACTGACAGACTCGAGCCATGATCGTCGGAAGTTAGAGAGGCGTGTTTTACGAAAGCTTGATGTCGACCCCGATTCCCGCAGGAAGATTGATCCCCTGGAGAAATTCCATGGTCTTGGCAGTCGCATCCTTAATATCGATGATGCGCTTGTGACGACGGATTTCGAACTGTTCGCGGGCGTTCTTGTTGACGAACGTGGAGCGGTTCACAGTAATGCGCTCGATCTTGGTGGGCATGGGAATAGGTCCTACCACGATAGCTCCCGAGTCCTTCGCGCTCGCGATGATCTTCTCGACCGCATCGTCGATAAGCTTGTGTTCGAACGCCGTCACGATGATACGGATGTTCTTTTCGGCTGTTGCCTTTGCGTCTTTCGCCATGGAGAAGGGTGGGGAAAAAGATACGGTCGAAGATGGAAATGAGCGAACTTCGTGCCAAAAAGGCGAGCGAAGGAGATATGGGGAACATATGCTCGAGCCATCCGGCGAGGGGAACTCACCGGATGAACGAGAATAGGTTTTCGGCGATTAGCTGAGGACCTTGGCAACGACTCCCGATCCAACGGTGCGTCCTCCCTCGCGGATAGCGAAGCGGAGTCCCTGATCCATAGCGATCGGCGATCCGAGCTCGATGACCATAGAGATATTGTCTCCGGGCATGACCATCTCAACTCCCGCAGGAAGCTCGATCTCTCCCGTGACGTCGGTCGTGCGGAAGTAGAACTGGGGCTTGTATCCCTTGAAGAACGGCGTGTGGCGTCCTCCTTCGTCCTTGGTGAGGACGTAGACCTCTGCTTCAAACTTGGTGTGAGGCTTGATCGATCCCGGCTTCGCAAGGACCTGTCCGCGCTCTACCTGCTCGCGCTCAATACCGCGGATGAGGAGTCCGGCGTTGTCTCCTGCCTGTCCCTGATCAAGCTGCTTGTGGAACATCTCGACTCCCGTAACAGTCGTCTTCTGGGTATCGGTGATTCCAACGATTTCGACTTCGTCTCCGACCTTGATGATTCCCTGCTCGATCTTTCCGGTAACGACGGTTCCGCGCCCCTTGATGGAGAACACGTCCTCGATCGGCATAATGAACGGCTTGTCGAGGGGACGCTCCGGAACTGGAACGTACTTCTCGATCTCCTCGAAGAGCTCGAGGATCGCCTTCGCTCCGTATGCCTTCTCGTAGTCGGTCGGGTTCTCGAGAGCCACGAGTCCAGATCCGCGGACAATCGGCGTGTCATCTCCCGGGAAGTCGTACTTGGAGAGAAGATCGCGGATCTCCATCTCGACGAGGTCGAGCATCTCGGAGTCATCGACCATGTCGCACTTGTTGAGGAAGACCACGATGTACGGGACTCCTACCTGACGAGCGAGAAGAATGTGCTCGCGGGTCTGTGCCATTGGTCCGTCCGTTGCGGCAACCACGAGGATCGCGGCATCCATCTGAGCAGCACCCGTAATCATGTTCTTGACGTAGTCGGCGTGTCCAGGACAGTCAACGTGCGCGTAGTGGCGAGCGGCCGTCTCGTACTCGACGTGTGCGGTGTTGATGGTAATTCCACGTGCCTTCTCTTCGGGAGCCTTATCGATTTGGTCGTATGCGAGGGTCTCTCCGGTTCCGTACTTCTTGTTGAGAACGAAGGTGATAGCGGCGGTCGTGGTGGTCTTACCATGGTCAACGTGACCGATGGTACCGATATTCAGGTGCGCTTTGGAGCGATCGAAGGTAGCCATAGTGATGGAAGTGAGTAAGAGATTTAGAGCTTATTTGGTCTTTGCGGCCAAGAGTCGCATCTTTTTGGTAATGCGAGTTGCCGCGCGCTTGATCTTGCGATGGGCGTGTCCGTTGAGTCGTGGCATACTAGATGTTGTGAATATTAACGGAGTATTTCCGGAACTTGGCCTTTACGAACACGAGGGCGTTCTTGATCCATTTCGTCTCTCCCTCAATCTCCTGACGCTTCAGAAGGGTGCGGTAATGGCGAATGGCGTTCTCGATCTTCTCTCCGCTCTTCGGCCCTTTTTTGTTGACCGAATAGTTGAGGTATCGAGGGCGTTTGTTTCGGAGTCCCATAATAATGCTTGAAAAAGCGGTGATATGATATGTGGATTTTTTCTTTTTCCAAACATTTCTCGCCCACGATGGGCAAAAAGAATGGTGGAGACTAGGAGACTCGAACTCCTGACCCCCTCGGTGCAAACGAGGTGCTCTACCAACTGAGCTAAGTCCCCATGAAGGGAGAAATGGCGGAGCTGACGGGGCTCGAACCCGCGACCTCTGCCGTGACAGGGCAGCGCTCTAACCAACTGAGCTACAGCTCCGTACCAGTGTACGGCTTTACATCGGACGAAACAAAGGAGTTTCGGCTGGTTTCCCGATGAAAAGTGCGGGAAGTATATTTTTTTCTCGGACGTTTGCAAATTTTTTTTCCATCGATTCGATTAGCGGTTTTTTATGTTGAATCAATCGTCATTCCCCAAAGAATTGACAATCATAAATAATAACTATTATGGAATCTGGAAGAGTCTTTGTTCTATAATCGTATACTCATGAAGGTTCTTTGAATAACACCCGCCAGTATCGCACTCCTCACGGGAATATGCCTCACTCCTATGCAGGCAAGTGCTCAAAATGCTGTAACTGAACTGATTGTCCTAACTACAAAGAGTAGGCTGTGCGATATGTTGAAGCCCTCTTTGGAAGGCAGAATCACGCTCAATAATCCTCCGCAAGACCTGCGCGTTATATACGACGGTATCGCTTCGCTCCGACAAATAGCCAGTCAACCCGACACTGATCCCAAAACGAAAAAGCTCGCTATGGAAGGGGTCGAATGTGGCGACTCTGTCTACTATATGCTCTACCACAAGTACATTACCCGATAATACCGAGACCGGTCTCTTGATACCTCACATCGAACGACCCTCCTCCGGGTCGTTCTTTCATTGTGTTCTCCACGAACACCGAGAGGTATCGCCACGCATCGGCCGCGTGTGAGTGTGTGTCGTGCCGGGGGCGGTCGAGTCATTCCTCCCGCCGATACGAGGCGAGGTGCGCGAGGCCAGCACGGGTGCGCGACTCATCGAATCGTGCAATACCGAGCACTCGTCTCGCAGCCTCGATCCCATCGGCGACACTCGACCGAGGAAGAACCCGAACCGACGAACCGAGCAAGCGTGTTGCTGTCTCGAACCGTGTCGCTCCCCCGCCGAACTCGCGCACACGCAGATCATGTGGGAAGACATGAATCGCATATCGATAGGGTTTCGAACTTATCGCGGCATTGACGATTTCGCCGAGCGCGAAGCCGCTTCATTCCCAGTAATCCACAACTCTCACCTCCTCGCGAAACACCTGAAAGAACCATATCGCGGTATCATCTCCCCCGCCCGCTCCACCGATATCCCACGCGGTGTAGACGGGTAATGTCTCGTCGTAGAGGTTTTCATGGAGTCGCATCTCCTCGCGCAAACGCGCAATCTCCCGACCGTAGTACGCCCCCTCGATCTGCACTTCGAACGCCTCCTCCGGCACCGATGGGAATTCCCGGAGCATCGCCCCTCCCTGTTCTCGTCGCTTTATTTGGTACCATCGCATAGCCGCTTCATCCGGACCATCGAACGATGAGAGGACGACAGACGGGTGGGACGCGAGTGCTGCGAAATAGGTGTGGGTCCTGTCCGAAAGCGACTCGCCGGTAGGAATCCGGTAGGACGGCTCGATCCACCACGGGAAGAAATGCAGACGGAAGTCGAGCGGCCCGAGCGTGTCCGGGTGCTGCGTATCGGCGGCACGAACGCGATCGGCGAAGTCCCCGAGCGGTCATTCGGCCGTACTCTCCACGATAATCCGCCCGCCGGGAGCAACCGCGTTGAACGCGCCGGTCGAAATCTCCCGAGCCTCAGCAGGACGATCCCGACAAACGCTCGCATACTCCGATACGAGCAAATTCTGGAGTGTTCTCCCGCGGAAGGTTGTATCAACTGAGATTGTCGAGCCATTCGCGAGCACGAGCTCGCGACGAGTCCGATTCTTCGCGATTGCATGCGGGGCGAGCCAGGCAGGCAGGTGATCGTACGCGAAGAGGATAATATTTTCAAAGATTGCCTGGGCAGTACCAAGATCTTGGGCAATCAGCCCATTGGCACGATGTTCGCCGAAGAGTGCGTCATCGAGAAGCATCAGTGCTGAGAGTGTCGTCATGCCGAGCTGTCGAGCCTTGAGCACGATATTGCGCGGATGCAAGTCAGCAAGCAGACGCCCTTGTGCCACGTTCGGCACGAACGGCATGACCCGCCCGGTCCGGTCTCTTATGCAGTATATTCCTCCGCAGGAGAGTCGCCAGGTCCGGTCGGAGAGCCGGTCGATGAGTCCGTTGCCCGTACGATCGAGAGCAGGGCCGCGATTGGGTCGTCAGGTACCGTGGTTTTGTCAGCGCGTTTGAGGCATGAGTCGATAATGTCGGCGAGAATTTTAAGGTCTTGAATCTTCTCCACCGGAACGGTGGCAATCGCATCGCCAATGCGATGTCTGGCAGCATCGGCGATGCGGCGGTCTGGGTCGGAGTCGGATACTGGTAGTTTCTTGGGCATGGTCGAATATGGCTACGTCCGACAAACAAACGAAAACCGCCGGGTGGACGAAAAAAGCCCCTCTCGGGGCTCGTAGACAAGTGATTGGGGGTTATTCCACAACGATTCCCCATGCGGTACAGACAACCCTGAAAAGCTCCGTCCGTGTCGCGGTGTCAGTGATCGGAACGGAGCCATCCACCGACAATGTGCCGACACTGATTTTCTTCCAGGATGAACCGCCCGTCAGCCAACTCAAGAATGTCGGCAACGAGACGGAGATTTCATATTGACATTGTCAGGATTTCCGAGGAAAAGCCTGCGGAGGGGATACGACCAAGAACTGCACGCCATCCGCTACTCGGGACACGACCTGCTGGGAACCGGGAATGATCTCCGGACCAATCGACATCAGAGACGTGGTTGGCTCGATTCCAATATCGGATCGCCAATCGATGGCGGCATCAACGGGCGTGGCAGCGGCAATGGTTGCCACGAAGCATGCAGCAGTGGTGGGAAGTCGCACCTGATCACGAGTGAAGAATAACGTTCATTATATTATGCGGACCAGGCGAAGAAAGCAATGTATTTTCTTGCCAATTTATTCGCTTTCGTGATGCATGATAGATACAGTCCCTCCGGAGGGAGTTACGGATGCTCGTGAAGAATGGATTGATGCTACTAGAACATGTGTCGCAGGGTCGTCTCCGAGTCGCGCCGCGCAAGACATAGCATGGCGATAGGAAATCCGGAGTGTGTCCCGAACTGAGCGAACATTCCAACCGCGTTAGCAGTCTCCAGCACTCTCGCCATACGGTTGAGATTCGCATCGGGATTCCGATAGTTTCATGTCTGGGTCTGCATCAGTCGCTGATCTTCCACGTTAAACACCCCGAGCTCGAAGTCGACGAGACTCTCGCAACGCTCCAGGAAAAACGCGCTGGTTGCCGGATCGTCGGTATTCCCATCTCCCCTCCGGCACATCCGCCGCCATACGCAGGTCGGAGAGCAATGTTATTCGCTTAGAATGATGGTCCGCTGTAATTTCGCGGACGCGGTCAGCGGATTGGTCGAGAAGTTTATTCGGTCAACACATGGCACAGCTTGCGAAGCAGGTAACAATAACCGGTATCACAGATTGGTTGCGATGGGTCAAATCTACCCCACCCCGTGCGTCCGCCAGTAGTCCTCGCGCTTCCAGTACGGCACTGCCTCGGTCCGGTCAATCTCCACCGGGGGCCGCTTCTTCTCATACATTGATTCGCGCCGCACGCGCTGCCACTGTTTCACACCAAAGGTCTTACGAGCCTGCCTCACCCCGATCCTATGCCTGCGAGCGAAATCCTCGGTCCGAGTCGAATAGTATTCTTCTCGCAATCGGAGAAATACCGTCTCGTCCTCTATCTGGCGGTAAAAAGGATTCATGATGGGTCGGGGTTTGCGGCCGAGGAGCCGCTTGAGGTCTCACCGGGAAATCCGGTACTTCGTAACCATATAGGTATATCCATGTTCAAGAAACTCCTCGCGGTACGGTCCGAGCTCTTCTTTTGGCACGAACCACAACGGACTCGTGCGCTCCTTTTTCTTGAAAACGATCGTTCTTCGTCGTGGTCGCATGGCGTGGAGATTAGGAGACAAACCAACGAAATACTCGTTCGACAAGCGACCTATGTATACTCCGGACACGTCGTCGCCGGAATCACGATACTCAACCATCGCGCAGTATCTCCCGCTTGATATTAGTCACATGACCGAGATTCGGCAGACGCATGAACCGACACCTCGAAACAGGCAATCACGAACGCATGAACACATGGTAGAGCAACTCTCTATCGCTCGTCCGTGCCGCCGGGACGGTCTCGAGTATCTCGGCTACGAGCGTCCGTACCTGGCGAGGTTGAAGTCTTTTCATGAATTGAAACATCATAATTTAAGTTAATTCTG
>DDBV01000003.1 GCA_002335145.1 Patescibacteria group bacterium UBA2023 | reverse complement strand
CGACTCCTTCGCTGATGTCCCCGATCTCACCGCTGACGCTCCCAGCACTTCTGATGTCATTGATTCGGACACCCTCCAATTGCTCGCTCTCCGCGGCATAAATGTTTCGGACACCAAGGTAACGCTCAATCCGGATGATGTGCAATCACACCATATTACGTATATCGATGCTGACGGCAATGCCGGATCGGTCGGCGGCATGGACTTGAGTCGGGGATTTGAGTTTGAGCCAGGAGAGCGGCTTGTCAGCGTGGCGAATCCTTCTCGGGACCAATTCGTCATGAAGGTACAAGCTGCCGATGGAGGGATGACGACCATTACATACGATCTCTCGACCTGGCTAAGAAAGGGGTAGTCGTGTTCGTGAGGATATTCCGGACACTCTGAAAAATGCCCGTCAGGGCATTTTTCAGAACGGATTACACGAGTCCTTCGGCCTTCATCGTCTCGATGACGGCGGGTTGCTGTTTCATTCGCTCCATGAATGCCTGGATATTCGGAAACGGCGAGAGATCGAATTCGAGGTAGGACAGACCAAAGAGTACGCCGAAGAGATAGAAGTCGAGGAGCCCAACTTGTTTCGGATCTTCGAATGAAACGTACTTCCGGTCTCCAGAGAGGTATGCCTCGGTCGGCCCGAGTCGTCGGGCAGCTTTTGCGAGGATGGCGTTCCGGCATTCGGTCTTGTCCCGCACAGACCAAGCAAAACTCATGGCCGCGTGTAGCTCGGTACCGATATGCGCGAACCACTCCAGATACATGGCCCGATCTTCTGCTCCGAGCGTCTTGCCATCGGGCGAGAGCTCGAAGAGGTATTGCATGATGGCGACCGTCTCGAAGAGCGTCTTCCCCGAATCAAGCTCAAGAGCCGGGACATAGCCGAAGGAGTTGATATCGAGGTAGTTCTTCCCGGTTTCCGTGGTCTTGGTCGCGAGATCCACTCTTTCTATTTCGAATGGGAGCCCGAGGTGGCGGAGGGCCATATGGACCGATGTCGCACTCGATCCAGGTGTGTAGTAGAGTTTCATAGATGAGGAAGAATTGTTGGTACGCCTCCTCATTAGATACGTCCTGACTTAAGAGGCGATAAATTCGGCCGTCTCTTCGGATGGTTTCTCCATTCCGCGAACGAATACCGTCTGTGTCGGGTAGGCGAAAGTAATTTTCTCGCGTTCGAAGGCTTCCATGAGTGCGAGGAGAAATGTCTGTTTGGTATCCATGTGCGCGGCGTACTCCGCAGTCTCCGCATAGTACACCACCTCGAAGTCGAGCGAGTACACGCCGAAATTCGAGAAATGCACGCGGTCGAGCGTGAAATTCGGAATTGTCTGTGCAATCTCCTGGACGATCTCCGGCACCCGCCGGATTGTCGCGGTCGGTGTTGTATAGATGACGCTGAAACCAAGAATGACTCGCCGGCGTTCGAGCGTGGCGTAGTTGTTTACCCGCACGTTGGTGATGTCTTTATTGGGGATTACCAGCTCTTGCCCTTCGAGTGTTTTGATGCGGGTCGATTTGATTCCGACCTTCTGGACATGTCCACCATCAGTGCCGACCGTCACGTAGTCTCCGATTTTGAACGGACGATCGAAGTAGATCGAGATCGAGGCGAAGATATCTGCGAGGACGCTCTGTAATGCGAATGCAATCGCGATTCCTCCAACGCCGAGAGAGGCGAGTAGTGGGGCAATCTCTACGCCGAAATTCGTGAGGATCAATAAGATCGCAATGACGATGGCGAGCGTTCGCATTCCCATCATTACGAGATGATAGGTGGTCGCGTCTCCCTTCTTCTCATCGCGCTCGGTCATAAACGCATCGCGAGCGAACCGATCGACGATGGCGAGCGCGAGTTTGGTGCCGTACCATATCACTGCCATGAAGAGCAATCCACGGATATACGGCATAATCGGGGAGTCGTTTCCGAGATAGACGATCGCTGGATAGAGTCCGAGTGTTATCGAGAGTCCAGCCGGCAGAGTCCGGACAAATCCGAGTGCTCCATCCGCGGTTGTCCCACTTCAATCAGTTCATGCGTACCGTTCGAGTGTCCGAGTGATAAGAGTTTTTCCTACCGACAAGACAATCCACGCGCCGATCCAGAGCACCACCGCGATACAGAGGTCGAAGAGCGAGATATTCCATCCAAATGGCTCGAATGCGAGCCATGCGGGCATGTGTGCCCATGGATTCGCGATCCAGGAAGACAAATTCATGCGGTGTATCGTGAGAATACAAGAAATGTCCCCCCATCCTAAGTGTCTAGATCGAAAAGTACAGGAGAAATCGACAGATGACGAAAAACGGTAAAAACAAAAGAATCAATTGATTTTCCCGTATGAACCTATAATATCCCCGTATTGAATACCTCTTCATGCCTTTCTCTCCCATTCGCTCGCAGTTAGATGTACCCGGTTCCGGCTATCGCGGCACCGGGTTTCCGGAGATCCAACTCGGCCACGTCTCGCCGAAGCAGGCAACGAACGATGTTGAGTCACCTAGTGTCGCCACTGATGTCACGGAGCGCATGGAGAGAGCCCTCGCTCCTATGAGCGAGAAGCCGGGCCACATAGGAGAAGCGCGGTGGAATGAGCTGCAAGAGAGGCTCGGAGAAATCCTCTCTCTCGCTTCCGAGCGAAAACTCTCATGACTCGACTCCATAAAAAACGCTCTGGCTATCCGGTATGCCCGAGAGATCGTGCCAGGATGGTATGATGACGCTTCCGCCGAGCGAGCACAGCTCAGCAGATCGCACGATCTTATCTCCAAGCTTGCAGAACTCGATCAATGTCGCGAGGCGGAGCATGAATACCGTACAGCACTCATCCATAGACATGTCGGCGCACTCCGCAGAGAGGAGCCGCAAACAGGCACGAGTGCGAAGGAGGCATCCTGGATTGAAGCCAAGACCACCCAACATGCTCGCATGCAGGAGATCCAATGAGTCAAAGCAGAAATCGAGAAAGACCCGCGTATGCAGGAGCTTCAGCAGGCTCGCATGGATGCCGAGAGAGTCATTAGGTCACTCCGGACGAAGATCGACAGGCTTTTGTTTGCCTGAGATGCAACATCTCCTCGCAGATCTTCGCGATTCGATCGGTCACCACCGACAGTAGACGAGGTGCTCGCATACCTGCTAGACGTGCGGTCGCTTCTCGATACTGCCCTCGAATTTAAGGATGGTTCGCTCGACATGGATCCGTTTTTTTCCAGACAGGAGTTCGAGTATGGAGTGATTGCTCTCGCCCATGCGCTTGAGATCAGTATTCATGAGGCGCATGAATTTGTGCAGCACGCGAAGGCTGTATCCGGAATCCGTAGGACATACGTCTACGAGGCAACGAGTTCATATCCGCACCCGCGCCTTCCTTCCGATAAAACCCCCTCACAGTAAAGAGGGGGTTTTATCTATCGATTGCAGGATTCTTAGTATCCTCCTTCCAGACCCATGATCGCCGGGAGGATAATAGATGCCACGAGGAGAATCGCCACGACAGCGATGATAATCTTGTTCGGTTTCATGGGGCGCTATCGTACGGGTGAGGTATTGACCGGAACGGTTCGTGAGCCGATTGTAACCGTTTTGTTCACGAAATCAATCATGATATCGCCGTCTGCGGGACTCTGGGAGATGACACTCTCGGCCGCCTCAATGTAGAATCCGAGTTCTCCGATCCGCTCTTTTACACTCTTGATAAAGAGGTTCGATGGATTGGCAAATCGGATCGTGCGCCCGCCAAGTTTTGGCTGGGGATTGAGCGAGTTCTTGTCGAATGCCTTGATCTCAACGTCTACGAAGGAATGTGCGGCGAAGTCGTACTTCGCTGAAAACTGGATCTGGGACATTTGATCACCCATGACGGACAAGAAAATCGGACGAACCGTAATGTCGTATTTTCCGTTCACGATCGTTGCGTAGACATCATTGAAACCAATCTTGAGTGTCTCCGCGATATAATTGAAGTCCTTGCGCATCAGTTCGCGCTCGATGAATATCTGGGTTTCTGCGGACATCCCGCTGGTCTCAGCCGGAACTTCGGACTGTTCAGGGTTGTCCCGGGCGATTTTGATCCCCTGTATTGGTATATCGCCCGGCTCCTGCACATAGAAGAACATGTTATCGAAGACGTTTTTGAAGTCGAAAAGGAACTTCTTGCGTTCATCGTCCCCGGCACTGCGTCCGAGTTTCGAGAGTTGGTCAGCTTTCTCATCGAGATTTACAACGTATCCTTTATAGGTGGTTACGAGCTCTCCCTTTGGTGTTGTAAAGGTCGTCTCGTAGAGGACGTGTCCGTCCGGATCAAGCTTGAATTCAAACGCGTTTCCCTTAACGGGGACTTTCACATGGAAATACCCGTCTTCCTGCATGCTCGCGAGATTCACGATTCGGAGCTGGTCCGCGTTCACTCCATTGAATTGAGAGAGATACTCTCGCAATTCCGCGGCATCTAGGACCTTCGGCTCGGAGAAATCGAAGCTTTCCCCGTAATCGTCTGAGAGCTGGATCTTCTGGAGATACTCCGGGTATGTTCGAATAATCTCCACGAGCCGTTTCGTCTCCGTGAGCGAGCGGAAGAGCTTGTCTCGGTTCGATGAGAGATTTGTCCCGCGGAATGCGAGCAGACTCTGCATGGAAGT